>JAUZQA010000240.1 GCA_030705665.1 Bacillota bacterium | reverse complement strand
TTTGCCTTTTGCAATTCAGTGTCTTTGCTATCAAGCTTTTCTTGAAGCTGGGTAATCTCTGAATTTCGATCATTTAGCTGATTTTGAAGTTCGTTCACATTCTTCTCAATAGTTTTAATATTGGATATATTTTCCTTTTGGGCTAAACTGCCTACAATTGGAATTTTTGCGGTATATGATTTTGCTTTTTCAAAAACATTTACACCTGTTGCTGTAGCAATGATTAATCCTAAGGTGATAACGATTAAGAGCGGAATCAGCACAAGCAATAAAAATTTCTGAAAAGGTTTAGCTTTCGTTTCTTCTACTGTTTCGATCTCTTTTCCGATTTTCTTCGCCACAATCAAATCCCCCGATTCATAAATACTTGAATCGAGACATCATCCATTTGTTTAGCCTCTTGAAACTTTATTCCGTTTAAATAGTGTAAAAAGTCTTTTTCCTTCATTTTTACGTATTTCTGTACTTCGACGTTGCTTTCAATCAGCTTTTCCTGATAATGGTTCATCCGATTCCGTGCGTTTATTACCATCTTTTGATAGTATTCAATACTGTTTTGTAAATTTGAGATAAATTGTTGATGGTGACGGATTTCCTGTACAGCTAAGCCGCTTGATAGTTTTGAGGATTGATAGGATTCTAAATCCTCCTTTTTCTTTAGAAGCTCGTACAGTTTTTCTGCAGCCTCTTCAAATTTTTGAACTGAAGTTTGAAATGCTGCTAAGCAATCGCCTTTTTCTTTTTCTTTAACATGAAGGATCTTGTCAAATTTATATTGATATGCCACAGTCTACTCACCTTTTCCTATTAACTGAAATAACCGGTTGACCCCTTCCTCCATTGAAACTTTTTCCTCTGTACCCTGCTTTAAAAACGAAATAATTTGCGGGTACATTTGAATAGCTTCATCAATTTCCCTGGAAGAACCTTTTTTATAGGCACCAATGTTAATCAGATCCTCTGAAGTTATATAGGTGCTAAGCAAATCTCTCAATCTTTCAGCGGACCGAACATGATCCTTTGCAACAATATTATTCATGACCCGGCTAATACTTTTTAAGACGTCAAGCGCAGGATATTGTCCTTTATTTGCCAGTTCTCGAGATAAGATAAAATGGCCGTCAAGTATTCCCCTCACTGTATCTGCAATCGGTTCATTCATATCATCACCATCTACCAAAACCGTATAAAAGGCAGTAATGGAACCATGCTTATTTGTTCCCGTTCGCTCAAGCAGTTTTGGCAGAATCGCAAAAACAGATGGAGTATAACCTTTCGTAGTAGGCGGTTCGCCGACAGCAAGCCCCACCTCACGCTGCGCCATGGCTACACGTGTAACCGAATCCATCATCATCATGACGTTTAGCCCTTTATCCCGAAAATACTCGGCGATCGCTGTTGCCGTAAACGCACCTTTTATCCTCATTAACGCCGGCTGGTCGGATGTTGCAACAACAACAATGGATCTTTTTAAGCCTTCTTCCCCAAGATCGCGGTCAATAAACTCGCGCACCTCTCGGCCCCGTTCGCCAATTAAGGCAATCACGTTTAAATCTGCCGTGGTATTTCGGGCAATCATCCCAAGCAGTGTGCTTTTTCCAACGCCGCTGCCTGCAAAAATGCCTACCCGCTGACCGTTCCCCACTGTTAAGAGACTATCAATTACGCGGACACCGACTTCAATAGATTCTTTTATTGGCGGTCGCTGCATTGGATTGGGCGGTGCTTGATCTGTAGGAACACATGTTAACCCCTTCGGCAAAAGCGATCCATCTAAGGGCTGTCCAAGCGAATCGATGACGTTTCCGATCAAACCTGATCCTACCTTAATTTCCAGCGGCTTCAACGTTGCCTCTACTAAACTGCCAGGGGAAATATCCTGTATCGAGGTATAGGGCATTAAGATTACGTCCTCATTCTTAAAACCCACAACTTCCGCTTGGATTTTGCGTTTTTTGGTTGTCCCAACGTGGATAAAGCAAACGTCACCAATAGAACTCTCAGGCCCTTGTGATTCGATCATCAAACCCACAACTCGTTTTACGCGGCCAAATCTTTTAAATGTATCTATTTCATGAAGCTGCTCTAAGAGATTTGCAATGCTCATCAAGATTCATCCTCCAACAGTTCAAGAAGCTTTCGTTTAAGCTCCTCCAGTTGGCTATCAATACTGGCATCAATTCGACCATTTGTGGATTCAATGAAAAGGCTGTTTTCTGTTAATTCATCATTTGGATAAATATAGATACTAGTCTCCGTTGGGAAAATAACTGCCAATTCCTCTTTTCTTGAAAGAAGAAAATCGAAGTGACAAGGATGGACGTGGAGCTGGACTTCACGGGATTCACGTGCTTCCTTTAAAGCTCTTTTCACTATTGCACCGAAGCAATCTTCACTTTCACTCAGCTTCTGGCCAAGAATTTTTTCAGCCGCACTTATTCCAATTTTTAGAATCGTCTTATCTGCCTGAGCAATGTGGGATTCATATTCCTTTTTTGATGTGTGAATAACCTCTTGTGCAAAAAGAATCTTTTCATGATATTCCTTATGTCCTTGGATCACTCCATCATTGAAACCCTGTGAAAATCCCTCATCCTTGGCATTTTCAATCAGCCTTGCTTTTTCTTGTTCCCAAGCACTTTTTTCTTCCATTATTTGGTCACGGATAGACTTTGCTTGAAATTCCGCTTCTTTGACAATCATTTCCGCTTGGGAATAAGCCTCGCTTAAAAGCTCTTTTTGCTTAGCTGCAATGTGAAAATTCATTTCAGATAATGCATTGCTATCTTTCATAGATTCCAAGACTTTTATGGAAATGATCTTTTGTTCATCGTAAATGGCTTGCGCCCATTGTGATTTAATTATTTTAGACAATAATATCGTCCCCCCCACCACGGGCTACCACAATCTCACCTGCATCCTCTAAGCGGCGGATGACAGCAACAATCCTAGATTGGGCCTCTTCCACATCACGTAATCTTACAGGACCCATGTATTCAATTTCATCCTTAAATGTTTCAACCATCCGCTGTGACATATTCTTAAAGATAATTTCTTTGACTTCTTCACTGGATACTTTAAGGGCAAGCAGTAAATCCTCGTTCTCACAATCCCTGATCACCCGCTGGATTGCCCGGCTATCGAGTGTAACGATATCTTCAAACACGAACATCCGCTTCTTAATTTCTTCAGCCAGTTCCGGGTCTTGAATTTCGAGAGCATCCAAAATTGTTCTTTCGGTTGAACGGTCTACTCCATTTAAAACCTCAACCACGGCCTCAATGCCGCCTGTATTGGTGTAATCCTGTGTGACTGTAGCAGAAAGTTTTCTTTCGAGAATTTGTTCGACCTCATTAATAATCTCTGGAGAAGTACTATCCATAACGGCAATCCTTCTGGCAATATCCGCCTGAATTTCCTGGGGCAATTCTGACAATATTTGCCCCGCCTGTGCCGCATCCAGATAAGATAGAATCAAGGCAATCGTTTGCGGATGTTCATTTTGAATAAAATTTAAAATTTGTGCAGGATCCGCTTTTCTTGCAAAATCAAATGGACGTACTTGCAGGGAGGATGTTAACCGATTAATAATTGTCATCGCTTGTTCGTGCCCCAGTGCTTTTTCAAGAATCGTTTTTGCATACCCGATTCCTCCCTGGGTTATGTAATCTTGAGCAAGTGCAATGTTATGAAATTCCTCCAACGTTTCTTCTTTCGTCAATGAATCTACCTTTTTTACCCCGGAAATCTCCAATGTTAATTTTTCAATTTCTTCTTCATTTAAGTGCTTATAAACATTAGCCGATACATCGGGTCCTAGCGAAATGAGGAGGACGGCTGCTTTTTGTTTGCCGGATAGCCCTTTTTGTTCCCTTTTTGCCATATTCGTTCCTCCTCTTTATCAATCTTCTGCAATCCATGTCCGCAAAAGCTTGGCAAAGTCTTCCGGATGTTCTTTTGCCATTTTTTCTAACTGCTTTCTGCGTAAGGTACTTTCATTTTCATGTTCTTCATTAACATCTGGAATATGAAGAGCTTCTTCCTGAGGAACATCCTCCATATCCTCAACCATGCTAGTTGCCTTTCGTGACCGCAAAAATAAAAATAATAGTACCAATACTGCCGCAAGCAGAATTCCGCCAACCACAAACGCCCACCATGGCAGTGAACCATTTGTTGCAGTTGTGGTATCCGTTTTACCATTAAACGGTTGAACTGAAACAACAATTTTATTTTTTATATCTTGATTTGTTAAAGGTTTTGAAATACTGCTCTTATCAATACTTGTTCTGACAATAGTTCCTAAAATGGTTGTAATATCATTAATGGTTGATTTTGAAAGTGAACTCACCTTTTTTGGGTTTGGCGGTTCTACTAACACTTGTATACCTAAATCACGTATCTTATAAGGGCTTTCAGAAATTTGTTTGTGAATACGATTTACTTCATAATTGACTTTGTCATCTGTTTTTTCGTAATCCCCGTTTGATCCATTACCGGAGAGGTAATTGGAGCCGCTGGAATCTGTTGTTGCCTCAGCTTGCGGGGTACCGCCTGCTTGGCTGCCATTACCAGTAAAAGCTTCTTTAATATTTTCTGCGCTAATGGCAATGCCCTTCATATTACTCTTATCTACTGGCTCCACTAAATCCTGTTGCTGCTTTTCCTGAGTAAAGTCGATATCAGCGGAAACTGAAACGACTGCTTTACCTGGCCCCATCAATGTACCTAGCATTGTTTGAACTTGTTGTTGTATATCTCTTTCGATTTGTTTTTTCACATCATTATCTGTTGTATACGTTGATGCAATCGAATTACTTTTATTATTTAAGTCAAAATACTCAAAGTATTGGTTCATGATGACGATATTATCCGAAGGAAGGTTAGGGACACTTTTGGAAACAAGCTGATAAAGTCCTTTAATCTGAGCATCACTGAATTGGTAACCCGGCTTTACTGTTAATACGATCGAGGCAGAAGCGGATTCGCCTTTATCGGTTACGAAGATACCTTTTTCAGGAAGGTTGATCATCACTTTAGCATCCTGAACCCCTTCAATACCTTTAATCAAATTGGCAAGTTCTGTTTGCATCGCATCAAGTTTAATCATGTTAAATTCGTTGTCTGTTGTTCCGAGTCCGGCATTTTGGCTAAAAAACGAATAGTCGATGCTGCCTGTTTTTGGGAGGCCTTCAGCAGCAAGCTCAACCTTTAACGAATCAACAACATTATCAGGCACTTTGATTGTAGTACCCCCATCGGCAAGTTCTGATTTCACTCCTTTGGAATCAAGACTTTGTTTAATCGTCCCCGCTTCAGAAGGAGAAAGATTGCTGTATAGTGGTACATATGTCGTCTTTAAAACAAAAAACGACGAAACTGCAATGACAGCAATGAGAAACAGCAAAGAACCTATATAGGTCCCTTTTTGTTTCTTTGTCCTGCTCTGCCAAAAATTTTTAATCTGATTTGCATATTTCTTTATGATTTCGTTCATGTCATTCCCCCGGTTAGTCTGTCTGGATTCTTGACAGCCAAAACCCCATTCTTATGTAAACTCTATCAAACTTGCATTCTCATCATTTCTTGATAGGCATCGATGACTTTGTTTCGGACCTCTACAGCGGCCTGCAAGGTGATATTTGCTTTTTGCTGAGTAATCATCACTTGTGAAAGGTCCACATTATCACCATTAATTAACTTATTGGTCATATTATCCGCATCAACCTGTGATTGATTTAGCTGGGCAATAGAATCCTTAAGTACGGACGCAAAACTGTTTTGTGTTTCGAATGATGTAGTAGGTTTCGTTGTATTGGTATTATTAGTCGTAAAAATCTGTTGTACAGATGGAAATGATACGTTAGTCAACTACTTTTCCTCCTTATTTTCCGATTTCTAGTGCCTTCATCATCATTCCTTTAGAAGCATTTAATACAGTAACATTTGCTTCATAGGAACGCGTTGTACTGATTAAGTCTGTCATCTCTCTTAATGGGTCTACATTCGGAAGCTGAACATAACCATCCTGATTCGCATCAGGATTTCCAGGATCATACACGGTTTTATATGGTGTACTCGTATCATCCTTTATTTGCGTGACCATGACACCATTTCCAGCTGAATTTGTCCCGCCATCCTGGTTAATCGCTGATTGCAGGTATGACGAGAAAGAATTTTCTTTCGGTTGTAAAACGACTGTTTTCCTTGTGTATGGCACCCATTTCCCGTTGACAAGCTTTCCATGTGTTGTGTCTTCGTTAGCCATATTGGAGGAAATAACATCCATTCTAAGCCGTTGGGCTGTTAATGCAGAGGCCGTAGTATTCATACTTTGAAAAATTGACATCCTTACTTACCTCCGCTAATAACATTCTTTAATGCTGCAAACTTGTTGTTCTCCTGCTCAACGAGAGCATCATAATATATTTGATTTTTTGCTAAGTCCGACATTTCTTGGTCTAGATCCACACTATTTCCGTTATTGTTATACTGAACATTTGGACGGGTAATGACGGCAGGATTTGCGGTTGAACTTTCAGAAAAGTCTATATGGCGAGCATCCGTACGGTATGTCGTGAAGTTCTGCCCCATTTCATTTTGAAGGATCGCTTTAAAACTTACATCCTGCGCCTTATAGTTCGGCGTGTCTGCATTTGCTATGTTTTGAGAAATTACCTTTTGTTTTAAG
>JAUZQA010000024.1 GCA_030705665.1 Bacillota bacterium | reverse complement strand
TGTAAGGACACCGTGTGCCACACTGCTTATCGGAAATAGTTCTGTTATTCCTTGTACGATTGATAAAATAATAGTTTGTAAGATATTCAACAATATTCCGCCTTCACATTTGATTGTTTTCATTAAAATTGTATTAATGAAAAAATATAATGACATTTTCGTTTTCGAGTGGTTATTTTGTTACCCATTTTCTTCGACGTGCAACATCATTCATTATTCAATATCTCTTCAAATCCTCTGTATGTGGGAATAACAGAAAGCACAGCACAAATCATAACATTTTCAACCATATTATAAGGAGCGTTAAAAAGAAGAACTAATACACTTATAAAAATGAAGCTGAAAATATAATCCCTCAAATAGGACATTATGATAAAAATTCCCAGATAGGCTTTTTCTTTATCCATTATTTTTATCCTCCATTTGTTATTCGATTCCATTGTAGTTTGGAACTCAGTAAAAAAAAACGGGAAAATAGTTAATCATTTGTTAAGTTATTGTAAATGCGTAGTACACGGACCTATGTAACCAATTATTCAGTTGTTTCTACTAAAATAAAATGCCCCTATAGGTTTACTCTATAGGGGACATGCAAAAACTTTAAAAATTTAGTTTTTAGAGATTTTAACTATCATTCTCTTCATCATATGTTTCAGTGACCTTATCGTTACAATCCCAGCAAACTGACCGATTTCTTTCCATTTTAAAGAGCTCATTTCCGCAATAAATACAAACCTCTCTCATAATCAAACCTCCTTAAGATTACAAATATCAATTACACTATTGGTAATTTCAATTTCAAATTCTTAATCAGATCCAAATCCATATAAATCAGCCTGAAGTACTGCTAATACAGTTTGTGGGCTAACTTCTTGCCCCTCACTTACATTTAAAGATGTAATAACTCCACTTATTCCAATCGAAACTTCTTTGATTTCACCCTTAGAATCCTTTATTAAAAAAAGCTTTTCCCATTCATTTACATGGCTATCCTCTTTTGTAATAATTCTCTCCACAGTGCCTGCACATAGACTTAAAATGGGTTCCAAAATTAATATCAACGTTTTTCCACCTCTTTTTATTTTCCGACAGCTAAGCACTGATAGAGCTTTGACTTCTCTTCATTCACCTTCGGATGAAAGCGAACTCCTCCTTTTGTCGGTCCAAGAAGAATTAAAAAGAGTCCTCTTTAAAAACATTCACCGTTTTCGTAAATCCTCTGCTGGTAAATACTAAGTAGAGGATTCCAAGACCAAGCCAAGAAAACCCAACAATATGCCCAATAGGCTCCATTCCCCACAAAATGTAACCGCATACAAACAAACCGATGAGAGGAAATAAAACATAAGAAACAATATTAAACCCTGAACGCATCTTTCGTTTAATAAAGAATTCCGAAAATACTGACAAATTTACACACAAAAAGCCCACTAAAGCTCCAAAAACAATGATTAAAAAGAGCACACTTAAATCAATGAAAACAGATCCAATATAACCCACAATGGCCATAAAAAGAATACTAAACACTGGTGTTTTAAATTTCGGGTGAATATAGGCAAAAAATTGTGGTAAAACACGATCACGTCCCATTCCATAGAGTAATCTGCTTGCAGCCGCCTGACCGGCTAAGGCTGTTGAAATACCGGATATTCCGATGACAAGCGTTAATACCGTCGCTAAACCACTTCCACCAATTTTTGTCGCAATTTCAAAAAAGGCAGTGTCTGTCGATTTAAATGAATGAAAATCCGGTGAAACCATCGTAGCAAAATACACCTGTGCGATATAAAAAACCGCACAAACTATGCAAGCTAAAATCCCTGAACGCCCTACCATTTTTCCTGTTACATTAGAATCCTCAGCCATGGTAGTCACAGCATCAAACCCAAGATAGGATAGAACTGCAAGGGAAGAACCAGATAGTAGAGAATTCATCGAAAATGTTTGCGGATTATATATAGCTTTCATGGAGAAAATCGTTCCCAGTCCTTCCCCATGAAGCAAAGCCTTTACCGCAAATCCAACAAAAATGACGATGCTTAACAGCATGATGACTGTCATGGCTAAATTTACTTTTGATGTTGTTTGAGCACCTAAGTAATTGAATAATGTTACTGGAATTACATAGATAAGAAGCATTAACCAAAGCGGGACAGATGGAAACAATTCCATTGTAAATACCGCACTAAGTTTGTAAAGAAGCATTGGAATTAAAATATAATCTAACAGAATAGACCACCCAGCAAGGAACCCTAAGTGTGGGTGAAGAGCCCTGGATGTAAAGCTGTATGTTGACCCGGCAATCGGATATGCTTCAGCCATCTTTCCGTAACAATAAGCCGTAAAAATCATGGCAACAAGGCCCAAAAGATAAGCTAAAACTGCATGTCCCTTAGAAACTTGATCAAGAGATCCGAAAAGTGTCTGTGCTGAAACGGGCGCCATAAATACCATTCCAAAAATGACTAAATCACGTGTTTTTAGTACCTTTTTTAATTCTTGCTTATATCCTAAAGATTCGGTAGTCGCGGTTTCATAGGATGCACCATTTTTATTCAATTGAGAAACGTTATAATTATCGCTCATAGACCAGCCTCCATTTCCAAATTAGCGATCCAATTTTACCCAAACGCTTTTCACTTCAGTGTAAAGCTCCATTGCATATTCTCCCATTTCACGTCCATACCCGCTCATTTTAAAACCGCCAAATGGTGCAGCCGGATCAACCGCTCCATAAGCGTTAATCCAAATCATTCCGGACTTAATTTCCCTCGCTAAACCATGAGCTCGTCCTATATCCCTAGTCCAAATCCCGGCTCCCAGACCATAAATTGAATCATTAGCTTGATTTATCACTTCATCTACTGTATCAAACGGGATAATAGTGACAACAGGACCAAAAATCTCTTCTTGTGCAATTCGCATTTCATTTTTTACATCAGCAAAAACCGTAGGTGTATAAAAGTTTCCCAGACCATAATCTCCTTCTGTTAGGCGTTTACCGCCTGCTACCAGGGAGGCCCCTTCTTTAAGCCCAATCTCAACATAGGAAGCGACGGTCTGTAATTGTTGTTTAGATACGATAGGCCCCATATTAACAACTGGGTCAAGACCGTTACCAACAATCAAGTTATTGGCATATTTGGCAATTCGGTCTACTACATCTTGATAAATGCTTTTCTGAACGAAGACACGGGATCCAGATGTACAATCTTGTCCCATATTATAAAAGATCCCCTCACTAGCTCCTGCCGCGGCCGCATCAAGATCTGCATCTTCAAAAATGATATTCGGCGATTTACCACCTAGCTCCAATGAAACTCTTTTAATATTAACTGCTCCAGCTTCCATAATTTTTCTGCCAACTTCTGTAGAACCAGTAAAAGCCAGTTTACTTATCTTTGGATGGTTGGAAATGGCTGCTCCTGCAACGCTTCCATAACCTGTAATGATATTGACAACCCCGTTAGGAACCCCAGCTTCAAGGAGAATTTCTCCTAAACGAAGTGCAGACAGTGGAGTTTGTTCAGCAGGCTTTAATACTACTGTAGTACCAGCGGCCAATGCTGGAGCCAATTTCCATGCTGCCATCATCATAGGGTAATTCCAGGGAATAATTTGTCCCACAACACCAATCGGTTCACGAAGGGTATAGTTTAAATAGGATCCATTTGATACTGGATTGGTTTCTCCGCGAAGCTTAGTAGGCCACCCAGCAAAATAACGAAACACATTAGCTGAAGCCATTACATCACCAGGACGGGAAATAGAAATCGGTTTTCCATTATCCAAAGTCTCCAATTGGGCTAATTCATCCCCATATTGCTCAATGAGATCTGCAATTCGCCATAAAAGTTTTCCACGATCAGCCGGACTCATTTTCGGCCAATCTCCCTCCTCTAATGCATGTGAAGCGGCAGACACTGCACGATCAACGTCTTCAACATTGCCTAAAGCAAAATAAGTCAAAATTTCTCCTGTTGCCGGATTGGTAGATGGAGCGTACTCTCCTGAAGATGGTTCTACCCACCTTCCATCTATTAATAGATTCTTTTTACTATTCAGAAAATTCGAGACAGACGGTAAAATTTTAGATACTACTTCCATAGTTGTGTCTCCTTTTTCTTTTTATTGTTAATGCACTGGATAAAATAGCGGAATAGTTCTTGTTCTTGAGCGTTCCTCATTTTCTCTGGATGCCATTGTACACCTAAAGCAAACCATGAGGTTTCCGATTCTACAGCTTCTATAATGCCGTCTTCACTAAATCCTACGGCCTTGAATCCCTTACCCACACTTTGTACACATTGATGATGAATGGTATTTACAGAGTAACGGGTACTCCCATAAATTTTCGGAAAACTACTATCTTTTAAAAAGTCAACAGCGTGACGTTGATTTAAGATCTCTTCCGCACTCCCTTTCGTTGCAGGATGGTTAGGGAATTTCTCATGCAAATCTTGCAGCATTTTGCCACCAAAAGCGACTTGCATCAATTGAAATCCACGACATATCCCTAAAGTTGGTATATTCCGTTTTGCCGCTTCGTGAATCAGCTCGATCTCAAAGCGGTCTGTTTCAACGTTTACATCATAAGACTGATCTGTATCCTCTTCACCATAACTAAGAGGGCTAATGTCTCCCCCTCCCGAAACAATTAAGCCATCCAAAAAATCTACATAGTTATGGACCAAGTCATTGGCTGTGGGAGGAATTAAAATTGGAATACCTCCAGCTAACCATACACATTTTGAATAATCCGGATCCAATGTATGCAAATCTGTCTTTTCTCCTAAAAAGGTCGGAAGATCCCTTCGCCATACAGTTATTCCAATTTTCGGATGATTCCCGTTAAATGTGGTGGACATATTCATTAAACTCCCAGTCTGTGACATATCTGCGAAAACGCCCTGCCTCCACTCGTTTCATAGCGGTAAAAGCATTCACAATCGGTTCTCCAATCAATTCGCAAAGTCTATCATCTTGAAGCAAACAGGTAATACTTTCTTCCAAACTAATAGGCAGTCTTGTTAACAGGTTATTTTCAATAGAAACATCTCCCGATACTGGAACTGGAGGTTCTAATTGTCTAACAATCCCATCATATCCAGCCAATAGACAAACAGCAGATATTAAGTACGGATTAGCAGATGCATCTCCCGCACGAATCTCTAATCGGCTTCCAGAACGTCTTTCCGCAGGAATACGGACAAAAGCTGTCCTGTTATCGTAGCCCCATGTAGAAGTTAAAGGAACCAAGCTATCTGGAGCCAAACGTTTATAAGCGTTTACGGTTGGAGCTAAAAAGGCCATCAAAGCAGGGGCGTGGTGCAAAATACCCGCTATAAACTGTTTAGAAAGCTGGCTTAAGCCATCCAGTTCATTCGGACCATAAAAAGCATTTCCGTCTTCATTATTTAAACTAATATGAATATGAAACCCTGATCCTGCTTCGTGATTAAACGGCTTACCCATAAAAGTCGCGTGCAAACCATTACAAGCTGCTACTTCTTTTACCATATTTTTAAATCGAAAAGCCCGGTCCGATGATTCAACTGCTTCTCCATGGAGCATGTTCACTTCAAACTGCCCTGCCCCAAATTCATGATTTGCCGCCGTTAACCCAAGATTAAGAGCTTTTCCAGCACTAAGAAACTTATGCATCATTCCCAATTCATCCGACCGGTGGCCCACCGTATAAACCATTGAAGGATGATTGCTGTATCGTTCCCAACCATCAGCAGTTTTTTTGAGAAGATAGAATTCTAATTCATGGGCAAAAACCGGTTTTAACTGCCATTTCTTCTCAAACAAATCTACCGTACGTTTTAAGAATTGCCGTGGAGAAATATTAAGGGTGTTGCCATTATCATCATAAAGATCGACCATACACTGGACAGTATGGGGTTCCCACGGAACAGGTACTAAAGTAGATAAATCGGGAATCCCCCGCATATCAGGATATCCACGGTCTGGGGCCATACCAGGTGCATTGAGCGGATTGCCTGCCAATCCATCCACAATGTTCGCAACACAAAAGGTCTGCCCATCCTCTGCTACACTCTTGAAAAATTCAAGCGGGACATCTTTTCCTCGAGGATAGCCATGCATATCACTATAGGTAAGACGAACAAATTTCACGTCGTTTTTTTCAAGGCGGCGGACTAACTCATCGATAGTTTCCGTTTGTTTCATTTTAGTATCCATAACCACTTCATTGTTTGGCACGTTACCCCACTCCCTAATTCAAGAGGTTAATATGTTGGTATTTTTATATATTATTTTTTAATTTTAGGAGGCTGATAATTTCAATCTATCAGCCCTACCTTCATCATTACAATTTTTATGCCCAGCCTTTTTCGGGTTTTTCAAACCATATATGAACTTGACCCGTTCCGACAGAAGCTTCATACTCCGAAAGCTGTACGCCAGGTGCCATACAACGACTTCCACCCAGTGCACTTATCATCATTAGATAATGACCAAATCTACCTTCCGGAGCATGTTTTCGATATTCAGGCATTAATTCTATTACATCCTTATGCTTTCCTTCAGATAATAATTGAATAACCTTTTCATCCATGGCTCTGGCTTCTTGGCTAATAACGTGAACCAAATCCGCTGACTCATGCGCTCGAAGCTGACTTAACGACCAGAATCTGTGGGAAAGACCACCAGAACCCAATAGCACAACCCGCCGATTACTTTTTTCAATCGCTTCTCGTAATACTTGTCCAAACTTTATAAAATCATCTGGCTCTCCTGTTTGAGCACAACTAACCGAAAGGATTTTTTCTCCTCGGTGCAGGTAATGTACCAAGTTGACCGTACCGTAATGGACAGGAAGATAAGTATTTCTGCTGACATGGACCCAGGTTTTTTCCTTTCCTTCCGCTGCCTCTTCAACTAAATTAGCAAGTTCAGGGTCGCCATCATAATCATATGGAATATCACACAAACTGCGTGGCAGCTCGTCAGATGTATGGAAACCTTTATAGTGATCCCGTCCGTCTACAACAGTTTCAAATGTGGTATGCCAATGAGTATCAAAAATGACGATGGTGTCAGGCTTTAGCTTATCCAAAATTTCCGAACGAAGTTGGTGCATACCCGTAACTAATGTGAAATCTTTGCCATTATTAAGTTCTAATCGCTCTTCCTTAGGGAGCATAATAGTTGGAACGTGTGATATTATTCCTGCTCCGATGATTTCCCCCATGAGTAAATCCTCCTAAATACGGTTTAGTTTAAAAATATTAAAAAGAACTATTTCGCTTGGATAATGTCTTAACATCACAGAAAAACTCAAAACTCCAATTACCACCTTCACGGCCTATTCCTGATTTTTTACTTCCTCCAAATGGGGCAGACAGGTCCCTGGCAAAGAAAGTATTCACCCAAACCGTTCCAGCATTCACGGCATGTCCAACCCTCTCGGCACGATTTTCATCTCCTGTAAAGATGGTTGCAGCTAATCCATACTCGGTGTTGTTAGCCATTGCAATTGCTTCCTCTTCTGTCTTAAACGTTTGCAATGTGAGGACAGGGCCAAAAACCTCTTTTTGCAGAATTTCTGCCTCATTCGGAATATTAACGAATAAAGTCGGTTCAAAATACAATCCACCTAGTTTTTCCGAAACTGATCCGCCAAAAGCCAATTCAGCACCCGTTGATTTCGCTCTTTCCACAAAACCTTGAACACGTACCAAATGTTCACGTGTAATCAGTGGTCCCACCTGCGTTTCCGATTTCCTTGGATCTCCCACTACAATTTTCGATACTTCGCTCTTCATACGTCCTAAAAATTTCTCTGCAATAGATTCTTCTATCAATATTCTTGTCCCTGCTAAGCAAACTTGTCCTGCATTATCATATTGACCAACAGCTGTTCGTAAAGCAGCTTCAAAATCGCAGTCTGCAAATATGACTAATGGGGATTTACCGCCCAATTCAAGACTAACTGGAACAATTCGTTCCGCCGCAGCTTTTCCAATAATGCGCCCAGTCTCCTCTGATCCTGTAAAGGAAATACGACTAACATCGCGATGGTTTGTTAAAGCAGCCCCTGCCTGTTCCCCAATCCCTTGGACAACATTCAGGACTCCAGGTGGAAGCCCAGCTTCCTCGGCAAAATCAGCTAATAGTGAGCAAGTAAAAGGAGCCCATTCAGGTGGCTTAATAACAACTGTATTTCCTGCAGCCAAGGCTGGTCCTACTTTCCATGTAGTGAGCATAAACGGTGCATTCCATGGTGTGATTAACCCCGATACCCCGGATGGTTCATAATGAATACTATATTGCACGTCATTGGACTCCCAAATCTCTCCATTTAATTGTTCTGCCCATTCAGCAAAGAAGCGGATATTATGTGCTCCTCTTTTCATTACACGGAGCCTGCTGGATTCATATAAGGAGCCATTGTCGGCTGTTTCTACAATTGCTAGCTTTTCAATATTTGCTTCTATTATATCTGCTAATTTTTTTAGATACTTTCCTCTTCCTTTTGGCCCGAGCGCTGCCCATTCAGGAAAAGCATTCTTTGCTGCTTGGACTGCTAAATCCACCTCATGCCGGGAACCCGACGCAACCTCACCTAGTACTGACTCATCAATAGGACTAATGACTTGAAAGGTGGAATCAGTGCTAATACGTTTTCCTCCAATATAATGATCTGGTGATACATCTACACCTGCGATGTGGATCCTCTTCTTGGATTGGGTAATCATTTATCTCACCTCTAACTTACTTTTCATATCATTATTCACTGGTTCATCCAAAAACTGATTAACAAGATTCATAGAATGTGCCTTTTCCGCAATTTTATAGTTCAATGCTGTCATCCGGAAAGAGTCACTGAGGTAGAAACGTTCATACAAATCAAGACGTCCCGCTAATTCAGATCCGATAAAATCCCAGCCCAGCCTAAACAAACGAATACGTTTTTCCGCATCTGCATTACGGGCCTGATAATATTTCTTAATGTCCGGATTTAATGGTCCTTCAAGGTCATCCAAACTTGGTGTTAGCATAAAACCGCCGCCGCCAATCAATTTCAATAATTCCGTCGCCCTTGGTATAAATTTTGGCATGAGCCCCCTTAGTGCTAAAAGCGGACGATCATCTGGAGCCCAAATCCCTTTATTATCAACTTCAAAAGCTCCTTCCTCTGCTGCAACAACTGCTGATCGAGTGATCTCAAGCATATTCCAGATCTCACCCAATTTTTCTTGTACATGGTCAAAGGTATTTACTCCTGTCATATCGGCAATCATATGTCCAAGACCAAATGCGAATTCCAGTTTAGTTAAAGCCCGATTCATCGCTTGGAAAATGATGTAATTTCTCCAATACCCGTCCCCGATCACCTCAGAATATCCGATTGTATCTCCATCCATAAACACACGATCCTTCGGAATTTTCACATCATCAAAGATAACAACTGCATCCATTTCATCAAAACGAGAGGACAATGGATAATCAAAGTTATTTCGATCCTTGCTGTAGGAATCGCGACAGATAAATTTCAAACCTGGTGTGTTCATCGGAATAGCAAAACAAATGGCATATCTCTTATCCTGAAGGCGAATATCACTTCCCGGATATACAGTTAATTCGTCTGCATAAGGGGCAAGTGTTGCCAACATTCTAGCACCTCGAACAATGATGGCATCATCCGTTTCACCTACTTTATGAAGGGAGACCTCTCCACCCCCTTGTTCTGCTTCCGATACGGAACGGTCTACTTGAGGGTTAATAATGGAATGAGTTAGGATCAGGTCATTGTCTCGGATATATTTTTGATAATTTACTAGATTTTGTGCTCCTTGTTCGTTGCCACGTCTTGCCCATACATCGGCATGTCCAGCAAAACAAGCAAATGTGGTATTCATATAATCGGGGCTTCTCCCCATTAAACCTGCTGATATTTCAGCCCACTTCTTCATAGCCTTGCGGATCCTTTTAATATCTTCTTTACTTTTTGGAATAAGGTGAGTCATACCTACTTTTTCACCAGTATCTGGGGAATCATACAACATTATTTCTGGGTATTCGTGTTGTAAATCAAACAATTTGGCCATCGTTTCTGCGGCACCTTTTAATTTCGGATGTGACGTTACATCCGTAATTTTCTCTCCC
Source organism: Bacillota bacterium (assembly GCA_030705665.1). Next base: position 5,310 of record JAUZQA010000024.1, on the reverse strand, counting down.
TCCAACCAAATTTCTCGACCATCTTTTAGTCCTTCAAGAAATTGTTTACCTGTTCTCGCAGCCATAATTCGCCTCCAAATTTTTTGAATAGTTTTAATCAAATACCAGAAAACGCTTTCTAAAAATGAGAATAAAACTAAAACTACTTACTTATTTGATTTTTCTGAATCAAATGATAGCTATCGTTTGGTATCTTAAGATTATCTCGGATTACTACCTTTGTCAAGTTGTTAAATATCAAAATATTAAAAATATTTCGTTGTTATAAAAGCCAAAAAAATTAAAGATATCATTTAAAAACCCTTAAAAACAGTTAAGATACTAAAGATCCTCAAAAGAATTTTTCACTTAAATAAACAAAAAAGTTATTTAGCTGAATTTTAAATATTGTCAAAATCATTTGATATGATATGATTTTATTACAGTTTTAGATATGGTGTGATTACAGAATAATTTATTTCTCCATTCATTTTATAAGTAATACAGTATCCGAAAAGAATAAATAAACTGTTGACAGGAGTGTATCTATTTGAAAATAGTAAGGCTATCTTACCCTATTGAACCTTTTTCCCATTACCCTACTACTTCGATGGCAATCGGATATTTTGATGGTGTTCATCGGGGACACCAAGTAGTCATTCAAAATGCTATCAAACAGGCCAAGACTTTGGAAATCCTCTCCAGTGTTATGACATTTGATCCTCACCCAAAGTCCGTTTTAGGAAGCGAAGAACACACTTCCTTTATTACACCACTTCCTGACAAATTGGGGATTTTTGAAAATATGGGAGTGGATTTAGTTTATGTAGTTTCATTCAATCAAGATTTTTCTCTTGTTTCTCCAAGTGATTTTGTTGAACGGCTTTTGGCTTCATTAGAGGTTAAATACGTAACTGTTGGTTTTGATTTCTCATTTGGATTTCGTGGCATTGGAAAAGCTCATGACTTGAAACTTCTATCCAAAAGCCGATTTCGAGTTCAAGTTATTTCTTCCGTAAACTCACAAGTAGAGAAAATTTCGAGTACAAATATTCGGAAGGCTCTCCAAATAGGAAATATTGAAAAAGCTAATTATTATTTAGGTAGAAGGTTTTCCATACATGGAATATATCAGCCAGACCATAAGCACTTCTTCATGAATTCTGCTTCGATTATTCCTGCAATGGGCAGCTATATAGTGGGAGTGGAGATAAAGGATCAGATGATTTACGGAATGCTTTACATTAATCATGAAGATAAAGTCTCGCCTTATCGATTAGAATTAAATGACCCGCCTTCTTTTCTGCCCGAATGTCTGGATATTAAATTTATCCATCTAAATCCTCGTGCAGCTTTTCAATTAGAGGAAAATCATTTTGTAATCTGAGGTATAGGACCCATTCATTATCAAAATTTTTACTTTAAATAATCACCTAAGATATTACAATTTTTTTAATTCTTATGTTAAAATTATTAAATATCTAATTATGGAAAGACCTGGAGGATCTTTAAACATGGTAGAAAATGAATTACTTCAAGAAGAATTGGATATATTACATCGTTTAACAAATTATCCACTAGATTTTCAGGCCATGTCAGTAGTCACTAATTTATACAGAGCAGCTCAATTACTAAGATCTGATATGGAACGTGAAGTGCTCTCACCCTATAAACTATCTTGGACGGGATTTTCTTTACTGTATAATTTATGGATCTGGGGGGCAATGGAGACAAGGAAATTGGCAAAGTCGATGGGCGTAACCGTTGCTACAGTTAGCAGCATCTCTAATACTCTAGAAAGAAAAGAACTTTGTGGTCGTGAAGTGGATCCCAGAGACCGCCGCCTGGTCCTGCTGCATTTAACCGAAAAGGGAAAAGAAGTAATCGAAGAATTATATCCAAAATTTAATCAAGGTGAAAAGGAATTCGTAAGTGTATTAAACACTGATGAACAAAAATTTCTCACTCAATTATTGAGAAGAATAAGTAAACGTATGGAAGTAAAAGAAGATTAAATCCTGTTAAATATGTAAGAAGATAACCTGCTAAACTTGGCAGGTTATTTTTTTCTGCAATTTTTATCGTTATATTATTTTAATTTTCAAAATAAACAAAAACATTTGATATCAAACATTAGATATGATATGATTAATCCACACATAATCACTGTGTAAAATCATTTAATATTTATTAATTCATTTTGAAAGGATTGATTGTTTCATGGCAAAATTAAATGGATACTCATTACCATTGTCACCCGAGGGGAAAGCGAATCTTTTACCTGCTCCTCCTTGGCACTATTCGGGAGATATGCTTCTTGTCGAATATCGTACAAACCCTGATGCTGTCATTGCCTTATTGCCAGATGAATTAGAACCTGCGGATGATCCAGGTGCGGTCTCAGTTATTTTTGCTGATTGGCAATCCTGTACAGACCATGGTGAAGAATGGTTAGATCCTTACCATTCTCAATATAAAGAAGCTATGGTGTATGTGGGAGCCAAGTATAAAGGAAAGCCTATTTGCCGTTGTGTATATATATGGGTAGATAAAGATTTCGCCATGTTACGCGGTTGGGTTCAGGGATTTCCAAAAAAACATGGGGATGTATGGATGTCTCGCCGAGTTACCGTTGGCAAGGCAGGCCCTCGTCTAGCACCAGGAGGAAAATTTGGAGCAACCTTATCAGTGGGCGGCAGACGTTTAATTGAAGCAAAAGTAACTTTAACTGGATTATCTGAGAAGGGACCACAAGTGAATAACCCACCACAGTTTAATAGTCGTTATTTTCCAAGATGGGATAGCCTTGAACCGGCTCTTTATGAAATGGTAACAGTAAAAGGAGTCGATAAGGAGTGCAGCCCTATATGGGAAGGACAGGCTGATATCAAAGTTTTCGATTCACCGTTTGAAGAATTGAAAGCGTTAGAACCAATTGAAATGATTGGGGGCTTTTATCATTCCTTTGGTTATACCATGATTGATGGAGAAGTTGTAGAACATCACAAACATTTATTATCTGCTAATAAGGGGGTATAGACATGCAAATTGTACGAGTAAAACGTGGAGAACAAATTGTAAGGGGTTACTTTGATGGAGAAAAGCTTATTCTTGATAACGGAGAAAAAATTCTTCAATCAGAGGCTCAATTTCTCCCGCCTGTTGAACCGACTAAAATCATTGCCATGCATTTAAATTTTCCTAGTCGTGTCGAGGCTTTTGGTGCAAAGAAACCGCGATGGCCTTCATACTTTATGAAACCCCTTACTTCACTTGCGGGTCATCAAGCTGAGGTGGCAAGGCCACGAAATACAAAATATCTCAATTATGAGGGTGAAATTGCTTTAATCATCGGAAAAAAAGCAAAAAATGTTCCTCTTGAGGAAGCCTGGGACTATATTGCCGGTTACTGCCCTGTCATCGACTATGGTCTTCACGATTTCCGCACTTCTGATGCAGGGTCAATGCTCCGAGTCAAAGGGCAGGATGGTTTTTGCCCCATCGGACCAACCTTAATTCCGGCTCATGAAGTAGACCCTCACAATCTTACACTTAGAACCTATGTAAATGGAGAAGTTGTGCAGGAAGACAATACAAGAACATTGCAATTTCCTTTTAATGAAATTGTTGCGGATTTAGCTAGGTTAATAACTCTCGAGCCTGGTGATGTCATTCTGACAGGTACCCCAGCTAATTCACGACCTGTTCAACCTGGGGATATTGTTGAAGTGGAAATCGAAGGATATCCTCGTTTAACCACCACAGTTGTGGAAAGTGAAGTTGACTTTGCCGATTTTGGTGCTCAGCCTGAGGATTCTGATAATGCAAGAAATACTGCATTTGAAATCGAATAGTTTGATAGTCTTCAAGAATAGGAGATGTTTAATTATAGATGAAACTTCTTGGAATTTCCGGTACCCTTCTTGGGGCTAAAACAGCTAAATTGGTAAATGCCGTTCTCAATGAAGTGAAGAACCATAATCCCAACCTAGATGTGGAGCTTTTAGATTTGCGTAAGTATGATCTCCAATTTTGCGATGGCAGAGATCCCTCAACCTATAATGAAGATACTCGAAAAATCATTGAGACCATTTCTAAGGCTGATTTCTTTCTCATAGGAACCCCTATATTTAATGGTTCTATACCCGCTCCTTTAAAAAATGTATTTGACATAGTACCACCTTCCGTTTTTCGGAACAAAGTTATGGGTATAGTCGCCAATGGCGGTACTTATCAGCATTTTCTTGTGGTAGAAAATCAATTGAAACCGATCGCAGGATATTTCAGGGCATTTGTTGCTCCAAGCTATGTCTATGCCCATAATGATCACTTTAGTCAGGAAAATGAAATTATTGATCTTGAAGTATTAAACCGCATTCAAGATTTAGCACAGGAAATCGTTTTTATGCAAAAGGCTTTAAAGAGTCAAGCAAATAATCTATCAATATCTCGCTAATATATCTTGATATTCTATTGAGAACGCCTTTGTCCTTAGGAGGACTGGGTGTTCTTTTAAATTTATCAGTTGATAATAAGTAATTTTTTAAAATTATTTTATAGAAGGAGGAAATCATATAAAAATTTTCAAAAAGGCAGGAAACCAAAATTTGGTTCCACTGCCCCTCTACTTTATATATATTTCCGATGCACACTCTTCCCATCATAAGTAAACAGCATTTTTCTCTCCTCGATCACTGTCTCCATATGAACAGGACGTCCCCAAAGCTGGTTTATATACGGCATTACTTTCTCCAGGTATTTTACATCCAATTCAACGCCTTCATACCAATGTTTCAGGTATAATTCGCCGTTTTTCAGGTAGTCACCGTCATTAACGGTAAGGTACGGGAATCCGCCGTTCACGCGCATGTTCACCAATTGGTCGCGGACATTCTCCCATTCTTTATCAACAATTTTGTAATCCCTGCCCTGCTTTTGGAACAGATACATATCTTCCCGCATTACCAGGTCCTTCGTTAAATAATTGCGAAGGAAAGAAATATCGGACTCAATTTCACGAACTTCAAAGATTTTATCCCTGCCTGATCCAGGCTTGACGCCCCTTCGCTTCATTTCTTCATCTGGATTATTGTACCGCTCTTCAATATCCTCAAAAATCTTAATCCCTAGATAATAAGGGTTGATTCCCGTTTTCGAAGGCTGCACAACCCCGGCATTTAATTTTGCAAATTCAATCGCTTCGCCGCTGGTTAAATCCAGCTCCCGTAAAATTCGTTGATGCCAATAAGACGCCCAGCCTTCATTCATAATTTTGGTTTCAAGCTGCGGCCAAAAATAAAGCATTTCTTCACGCATCATCGTCAATATGTC
>JAUZQA010000239.1 GCA_030705665.1 Bacillota bacterium | reverse complement strand
ATCGTCATCATGATTAATCGTAAATGCCCCAGCAGAAGGAATGTCAGCAATGGTGATTGTTTCTCCTACTTGGAGATTGGTTACATCAATCTCCACCTGCGGTGGAATGTCGGCGGCTTTAGCCGTAATTGAAATTTCATGAAGCGGTTGCTGCAGTACCCCGCCATCCTTCACTCCAACTGCTTCCCCAACAAGAGAAAGCTTAACATTTACATTTATTTTTGAAGACTTATCGACTGCTAAAAAGTCGACGTGCGTAATTTCATTTTTCATAAAGTTTGATTGAAATTCGGTTAAAATCACATCTTGTTTATTGCCATTAACATCGAGGGTGATAATTCCATTTCTGCCTACATCTCGAATTGTCTTTGTTAAATCGGCTGAATTCACTGTTACGGGCTTACTTTCCACTTTTGCACCATAAATGACTGCAGGAATATTACCCTTGTTGCGAAGCTGTTTAACTTCCGACTTACGTAACTCTTTACGCTCACTTGCTTGTAACACAGTACTCATATTTTTCACCTTCCTGTTTTTGTTCATCAACTTCTTATAAAATGCCCTAAAACAGGAAGGTCTAAACGTTAAATGGCCTATTCATTACAAAATATTCTGGAGGTTGAATCTTTAATCAATCAAACAAGGTACTTACAGATTGTTCTTCATGAACGCGGATAATGGCTTCCCCAATTAAAGGTGCTACGGAAAGCTCAACAATCTTATCAATTCTCTTTTCTTCTGGCAGGTTAATTGTATTGGTAATCACAAGTTCTTTGATTTTTGAATTCTGAATTCTTTCCATCGCAGGTCCTGACAATACAGGGTGGGTACAGCAAGCATATACTTCTGCCGCACCATTCTCGACTAGTGCATTTGCTGCAAGAGTAATGGTTCCAGCTGTATCAATAATATCATCGATTAGGATCGCAATTTTCCCTTCGATATTACCGACGATATTCATTACCTCTGCCACATTTGGTCTTGGGCGACGTTTATCGATAATGGCAATTGGAGCCTTTAAGCGTTCTGCCATTTTTCTTGCACGAGTTACGCCGCCATGGTCTGGTGATACAACCACAATATCCCCATTAAGTTGTTTTCCCTTAAAATAATCAGATAAAATGGGTACACCCATTAATTGGTCTGTTGGAATATCAAAAAATCCTTGAATCTGCGGTGCATGCAAATCAAGTGTAATCATCCGTGTAGCCCCCGCAGTTTCCAAGAGGTTTGCAACCAGTTTCGCAGTGATTGGTTCACGGGCACGTGCTTTTCTGTCTTGACGTGCATAGCCATAATAAGGGACAACCACATTGATCGTCTTTGCCGAGGCACGCTTTAAAGCATCAAGCATAATTAATAATTCCATGATATTTTCATTAACAGGAGAGCTAGTAGATTGAATCACGTAAACATCACAACCACGAATACTTTCCTCAATATTAATTTGAATTTCTCCATCGCTAAAGCGTGTAACCGAGCATTTTCCTAATTCTACTCCAATAACCTTTGCAATTTCTTCAGCAAGTGGTTTATTTGAATTCAAAGTAAAAACCTTTAAATTGGGATCTAAATATTGATTAGACATGAGCCTTGAGCCTCCATATTATTTTTGCTTATTTTTTCACATTAAGCTTTTCAACGTAGTTTTCCTTATTTACTTGACGAGCACGGGCAATGGATAATGCTTCACCTGGAACATCCTTGGTAATGGTCGATCCAGCAGCAATATAAGAACCTTTACCAACAGTAACAGGTGCGACAAGATTGGAATTACATCCGACAAAAACATCATCCTCAATTTTAGTTAGGAATTTGTTTTTCCCATCGTAATTAACAGTAATCGATCCGCAACCGAGATTGACGTTGCTTCCCACCTCTGCATCTCCAACATAGCTTAAATGTGAAGCCTTGCTTCCTTTTCCAAAAACAGTCTTTTTAAGCTCAACAAAATTGCCAATTTTAACTTCATCACTAATTTTGGAGTCAGGACGAATATGGGCAAATGGCCCAATATTTACATGCGAACCAATTGAGCTCTTATGTGCAACCGATTGGCGAATAACCGTTCCATCTCCAATTTCACACCCAACTATTTCAGAATTGGGGCCAATTTGACAATCGGATCCAATTACTGTCGATCCTTTTAGTATCGATCCTGGAAAAACGATCGTATCTTGACCAATTTGAACGTCATTTTCAATGTAGGTATTGGCAGGATCGATAATCGTTACTCCGTTACGCATATGGTTTTCATTGATGCGGTTTCTCATAATTCGCTCTGCTTCAGCAAGAGCCACCCTATCATTTACACCCAACGTTTCTTCAAAGCTGTCTGTTTGATAGGCAGTGACAACATCGCCTTGTTTCTTTATGATTTCTATTACATCAGGTAAATAATACTCACCTTGAACATTGTCATTTGATACCTTTTTTAGTGCTGAAAATAATGCCTGGTTATCAAAACAATAAGTACCAGTATTGATCTCATTAATTTTACGCTCAGCATCTGTAGCATCCTTATGCTCGACAATTTTTTCGACAAGGCCGCCCTCATTGCGAATAACCCGGCCATATCCAGTTGGATCTTCTATTTTTGCTGTTAAAATCGTTGCCTTTGCGGCCAATTTTTCATGCTGGCTGAATAAAGCTTCCATTGTTTCAGCTCTAATAAGAGGAGTATCTCCGCAAACAACAATCGTTACCCCTTCTTTATCCCTTAGAATTTCCTCTGTCTGAATAACTGCATGGGCCGTACCAAGTTGTTTGTCTTGAAGTACATATTCGGTTTGGTCACCAAGCTCGGACTTAACCATTTCAGCGCCATGACCGATCACTGTAACAGTTTTTTGTATGTTAAGCTTTGAAATTTGATCCACAACGTGCTGTACCATTGATTTGCCGCAAACAGGATGCAGTACTTTATAAAGCTTTGATTTCATCCGAGTCCCTTGTCCAGCGGCTAAAATAACAGCATAACGATTAGACATGAACTAGCCTCCAATTTACCTTTTTATCCATTATGAATATTAACGTAAATAGCGAAGCTTTTCAAGAAAGGAAAATTATCAATATAAGGGGACTTATGGGGAGAAAGGTGATTTAGACGAAGAATATTTTTTATTCACAAAAAAAGGCCTTACTCTGTGAGGAAGTCAGGCCCATGTTGTATCTGAATTTTTTAAGAAGCTCCAGCTTCTTCAAACTCCACTTCAAGTTCTCCTAAACGGTGATACTCTGCTAATACTGCTTCTTGAATTTTCCCGCGTGTTCCCGAATTGATCGGATGCGCGATGTCTCTAAATTCTCCGTCTGGTGTTCTTTTACTAGGCATAGCGACGAATAAACCATTGTTTCCATCAATGACACGAATATCATGGACAACAAATTCATTGTCAAGCGTGATTGAGGCAATTGCTCTCATTCGGCCATCTGTATTTACGCGCCGTAGCCTTACATCAGTTACTTCCATGCTTTCACACCCTTTTTTTAGTAGATATAGAATCTAGGTAAAAGAATTCAACAATTGGAAACCGTTTTCCTCCCTTGTTTTTAATTTTTTTTAGTGAAAATATGTCAATTTAGTGAACAAATGTAAAATTTAGGGTAAATTTAAAGAATTTTGTAAAAAAAAAGCGCTTGTATTATTTAACAAGCGCTACAACTTCTATTTCAACTAAAGCATCTTTTGGCAGTCTGGAAACCTCTACACAAGAACGTGCAGGTTTATGTGTGGAAAAAAACTCCCCATAAACTTCATTTACCGCTGCAAAGTCATCCATATTAGCAATAAACACAGTTGCTTTCACTACGGTTTCAAACGAAGCACCTGCAGCAGTTAAAACAGCTTCGAGATTTTGAAAAACCTGCTTGGTTTGTTCCTTTACATCCCCAGTCACCATCGTTCCATCTGCTTTTAACGGGATCTGTCCTGAGCTGTAAAATAAATTATTAACTAAAATGCCTTGCGAATAGGGTCCAATTGCCGCAGGCGCTAAATCTGTATGTACTGATTTCATCAGATTGATCCTCCCTGTTTTGATTTTAAAAAGAAGTTTCCTTCATGAACACTAATTTCTTTTTCCTTTAAATCAACGTCAGCAAGCTGCACAAGCGATAGATATTCGTCCACAAGGCGTTCCTCAATTTGCTCGGCCTCAACTAGAACAGCAATTCCAGCAACATTTGCATCAAACTCTTCCAAGAGGTTAATCATTCCTCTTACCGTTCCGCCTGCCTTCATAAAGTCGTCCACAATTAAGACGTTTGCTCCTTGCGCAAGGCTCCTTTTGGCCAAAACCATTGTTTGGATTCTTTTTGAAGACCCTGATACATAGTTAATACTTACAGTAGGACCTTCTGTCACTTTACTGTCTCTTCTTACGATGACAACAGGAGCATTCAATTGACTTGCTACAGCATAAGCTAGCGGTATTCCTTTGGTAGCAACCGTAACAACGACATCTATTTTGGCATTTGCATATGCAGAGGCAATGATTCTCCCTGCTTTTTGAACAATAGCAGGGTCCCCAAGGATATCAGTCATATATAAGTATCCTCCTGGTAACAACCGATCAGGGTTGGCAATCATTGTACACAGTTTTTCTATAAAAGGTCTTGCCTTTTCTTCACTAACCTTTACAAAGAACCGAACACCCCCAGCTGCTCCCGGTACTGTTTGCAGCGTCCCAATTCCTCTTTGCTCAAACGTTTCTTTTACAATGGCCAAATCCTCACTAATAGATGATTTTGCAGACGTATACCGATCAGCAAAATATGTCAACGGGACAAGCTGATTCGGATGCTCCAGCAAATAGTTCGTCATATCAATGAGTCGTTCGCTGCGACGAAATTTCATACTATACCTCCAGAAAACCGAATATTCTATCTGTAATATATCACTAATGTACGGATTTAATCAAGAGGGAACCGTTCACCTAAGATTCTTACCGCAAAAACCTGATCACAAAACCCTCTTAATCCATTGTAGATTCTGTGCATTCTGGAATCATGCTGAACAATCCCAAAAACCGTTGGGCCGCTTCCACTCATTAGTACAGCATCTGCGCCGAAGCGTTTCATTTGTTCTTTTATTTGGGCCACTTCAGGATGAAGATGTAAGGTTACTTCTTCTAACACGTTGCCTACATTTTGACAAACTTTTCCATAGTCATCCTCTTTAATCCCTTTAATCATTTCATTAATATTCGGATGGGTAACATTTTTCAAATCAAGTCGGCGGTATACTTCTGCGGTCGATACACCGATAAATGGTTTTGCTAAAATGACCCAGCAAGTCGGAGGGGCTGGAAGTTCGGTAATGCTCTCCCCTCGCCCTTTTGCAAGCGCTGTCCCGCCATAAACGCAAAATGAAACATCTGACCCTATCTCCGAACCAATCTCAGCTAATTCATCCATTGTCAGACCAAGATCCCAAAGCTTATTTAAACCTCTTAAAGTTGCTGCTGCGTCACTTGAACCTCCCGCCAAGCCCGCTGCAACCGGAATCGTCTTATCAATAGCGATGATTACTCCCTGCTTTACTTGAAACCGTTCTTTCAATAATTGTGCTGCTTGATATGCCAAGTTGCGCTGATCATCCGGTACAAAACGATTATGGGAAACAATTTTGATTCTATCTTCATTTAGCAATGTTAATTCAATCCGATCGGCTAGATCAATCGTTGTCATGATCATTTCAACCTCATGATAGCCATCCGGGCGTTTATGTAAAACATCTAAAGAGAGATTGATTTTAGCCGGAGCTTTTACTAAAAGCTTCACTCAAGTCCACCTACTTTTAAATTGTCCAAAGACGATGCATTTTTTGTCCTATTTTACCACAATAGACCAAAACTAAGATATTCATTCATAATTGTCATTCAAATAACTTATTTTAGCATTTATATCAGAAAAGCGAAAGCGCCCGTTTAGCGGCGTATGGACTGGAGCACGTCGACTGAGATAAAGGAAACACGATGAACGGAGTGAATCGATGTTGACTTATCGTAGGGAGACGGGCGAAGTCCACTAGCCGCTGGGCGCTGTAGCTAGACATCATAAAAGACCAGGGGTGCCCCCTGGTCTTTGCCGTGATGAAATGTTTGTTATTATTAAGGAACTAGAAGTGTCTGAGTCAATTAAAGTTTATTGGTTTAACCGCTGATTTAACAGCTGCTGCTCTGCAAGCTCAATGGCTCGTTTAACCATATTTCCAGCATCCCTTGCTCTGATACCGCCCCAGCCTTCTTGCTGGACAACATCATAGAACCCAAGCTCCTTTGCAAGTTCCTCTTTAAAACGATCAGACATTACACCTCTTCTTCTGCCCATTTAAAAACCCCTTTCATCATACACGGCATTATTAGTTTGTTAAGAGTACTCATTATTATCCCAGGAAATCACTTTTGCAAAGGCTTCGCCCTTTTTTCACTGAAAAGTAAAAAGCAGTAAACCAAATGGTTTACTGCTTACTAAGGTAATTAGCTTAATGCTACCTGTCCTGCTGCATCTTCAAAGAACGTAATTTGAACTGTTTCAGTTAATACATCCGCATAACTGTATGAAACACGTTCAAATGCATTTTCATCCTGGTCCAACTCAATTACAAAAACAGACGGATAGGTTTCAGCCAAAACGCCGGAACGTTCAATTGTTTTCCTGCGTCCTCCGTTTGCTTTTAGTAAAAGCCT
>JAUZQA010000238.1 GCA_030705665.1 Bacillota bacterium | reverse complement strand
TGCAGCCGCAGCTTCAGCTCCTGCTTCAACAGATGCCCTTACTGCTGCCACATCACCTTTTACCATAATTGTTACAAGTGTAGAGCCAACATTCTCATACGAAACCAGCTCAACATTAGCAGCTTTTAACATTTTATCCGCCGCTTCAATTGCCGGAACCATACCTACAGTCTCAATAAGTCCCAGGGCTTCTTCTCCTTGATATCTCATCATATTCCCCCTTGTGACAAGTGTTTATTAAAAAAATTCAGATTGGGCATGCTTGATGTTTTTTAGTCCTGAATATATTTATTAATGGTATCTGCACCTTCCTGATGTGCATGATAATAAATTTTCAGAACATTATTATCGTCCATTTCAAACCTTGTTTCTTCCAGAAGGCCGTTTGCTTCTGCAGTCATTAACGCTGAAATGACAGATTGACGATTAAGGGATTTAAATTTTCCATATTCAGGCTTTAATCCTTCAATAACGTCTTCCGCACAAGCTTCATTAACTCTGGTAAAATACTTTAAGATAGCGTAGTTAAGCGGTTTCATTTGTTCCTCCTCCTTTTTAAATAATTTTCAAAATACTAGCCAACTAACTTTTCTATTCCGCCTTGATCCCCTTTCTTTTTGAATAAATCTAACGGATTCATCGATATGATCAAGATCCCGATTACCATCATAACTGCAGCGACCCAAGCGATAGGAGGCAGCGACCAGCCTTTCATTCCCACGATGACACCAAGAATAATCCAGCAGCAGAATGGACCCCAGAAAGAGTATGTTCCATTACAGGCCATCCCAAGAGCAGCACCGCACATGCTGTTGCCACGATACCAGAACATATAAGAAATCCATGCACAAAATCCGGCAATTGCAATCCAAATCATGGCTGGACCGCTTGAAAATGCCTGTACAGCAAGATGAACAGACTGAGAAACATTGCCTGACATTAATCCAAAAATAGGAAGTAAAATAATTAAGTTAGAAAGTCCAGAAGTTACTTGACGGATCGTGATACCAATTTCGTAGTCAATCATCGAAGTACCATAACCCGCTACACAGCCTTCAAAGCCCCAGCCAAGTGCTGCAAGGAATGCAATACAAATTCCGAGGAACATACCTTTAGGCGCATTGCCGGCAATACTTGTACTGCCAATCATAAAACTTGCCAAAACACATACAGCAATACCTAACATCATGCGTTTGTTTAATTCTTGCTTGAATAAAATTCTGCCTAAAATAGCTCCAATTGCGGGACAGAGTGCAGTAATTGGAATAACAATTGAACCAGCCATCTGAAGACCTACAACGTATGCTGTACTGGAAATCGGACCCCCTACAAGTGCTGCCAGGATCATGACCCGACCTGGTTTCGTATTGAGAGTCCTGAAAAAATCACCAAGTTTACTTTTTAATCCGACATTCAGCAATGCCCAGCCGGCACTGCAGGTATCATTTACCGCACTCCCAAGTGCGCCAAGTAAATATGTAATAACGAAAGCTGATAGTGCAGCTTTGTTGGCACCATACCAATCTGCCCATACTCCTTTGGACATCCCCAATGTTAAGAAAGCTGAATAAAACCCGTACATAAGTCCTGATAGTAAAGCAATAAAAATTCCCTTTTTAAAAAACTGTGATGATAGCTTTTTCTTTGCAGCAACAGCAGATGTATTAGCTCCCCCTGTTCCTTCACTCATAAACATACTTCCTTCCTTTTAAATTTTTTTAATATATTATCAATAAAGATAAATTAATATCACTTCTTTCTTATCTGTAAGCGATTTCATTTACATGAAAAATTTATCTTTACCTGGTAATACATCAGATTCAATGATTTTGCTTTACGGCTTTTGCCCATATAAATCATAACTGAATCTAAGCGTTTTAAATGGCAGATAGCGGATTAAATTACTGTAAAATATCCTTTAGTTTTTTACAGATTATTGTAATATCGTTACACTTTTTGCAATCGTCTTCAGATAATGTTCTATCAAAGCAATAGTGGAGATAGTGTAAAAAAGGACTGACGGGGTTTTTGCTTTTATTGAAAGCAAATGTATAGAAAAATGGTATTTTTGAAATATATTGACATCAAACCAAACGAAAAAAGAAAAAAAAAAAAAGAACCGTCCATATGGTTCTTTTGTTAGCTAATTTTTCACCATTTCCGAGATCGGAAAATTTGGGGAAACAGTAATTTCCTTGATATTTTTTCGGAAACGTTCGTATCTGAGATTACAATAGTCAAGAAAATCTTCGCCATTGTAATGCCTGATCAATGCCCATACGGTCCACAGCAAATCCTGTACAAGTATATAACCTTTAATTTTTACAATCTCTTCAGGCAAAGGCGGTTGGCCATAATAATCCAAAATAAGCTGTTCAACTGATTCTTCTGTTAATTTTGATTCAAGAATATAAGCAGCTACATCCCAGCTTGGGTCATTCATTCCAGAGTATTCCCAATCTATAAGATACGCTCTACCAGTGTCACTGATAATAAAATTTTCAGGGACAGTATCGTTATGACAAGGCAAAGAATACGTATGTTTAATATTTTGATCCACAAAATGGAGCAACTTTTCTTTTAGTTCAGCATAATCATAGAAAAAATCGCCCTTCAGTTCTTTCACAATCCGCTCATATTTATTCAGCTCATCCTGCCAAACAAAGATGTTTGGAAAATAATTTGGGCTGTTGTGAATTTGCTTCATCATCCTGGAAACTGTTTTTATATTTTCGGGATTACTTGGATCAGCTAGAGCAATGTTTTTGCTGTTTTGAATGTAAAGGCTGATTTTTATGCCGCTTACTTCATCAAAGTATATAGATTCCGAATTTACACCGAGTTCTGAAGCAATATGATTGTTAGCTTTTTCAATTCTTCGGTCAATCATCTGATTAGTCATGCCACCAGGCATTCGAATAACATACTCAGTTCCCTTAATGTCCATTATGTAGTTGTAATTGGTAAGTCCCCCGGCAAAGCGGGATTTGTCAAATAGGATGCTGTCATCCATGAAGAACTGACGCAATTTTTGTTGTACTATTTCTTCCATTTTCATGATAAATTCCACCAATGCACAATAAAATCTATTGATCTAAGGTTCCGATTGCAAGTCAATCACATGAGTTAATAATTAATTTTAGCAATAATAAAACCTCTAAGCAATGCGTCTTCTAACAAATTAAACTTCTGTTTGTAAAAATCATTTATAGATTTCTATTGCAGTATATTCCCATATAATTCCCAGTGTCAATATTCTGATAGATTCTTGTAACCATTCTTCAATAAAAAAAGATAATGTACAATCTGTGAAGAGTGAGAAATACTATAACCTAATAAACTATCTGCAATTTAGCTTCCTTTTCTATAGCATAGACACATTCTAATTTTTTCACTTTCATGACAAGGACCATAAACAGATTTACTTTTTCTTATAATATATTAAAATAGGATGAAGAAAGCCTTCACAAATTATAAGCTTTCCGAATGCTAATAACCGTTTTTCATAACATGATTTGCATGGTAGAAGGTGCATGATAAGGATGAAAAAAACTGAAAACCCACTTCATAAATTAATTGCTTCTAATATTTATGCTCGTTACAGCGGAATCCTTTCACTTTCAGAAATCTCTTTATTTTTAGTAGACAAGGATGGTTATATTTTATTGGAGTTAATTCCGTCCCCCGATTTTTGCTCACATATATGCCAAAAAAGCAGCAACAGGGTTTGCCTCGACTACAGAAAGCGGTTTGAGACTGCTGAGGAGGGAAACTTTATTTGCCAATACGGTCTGGAAAATATCTTTTTGCCGGTTAAAATGCACGATGAAACCTTGGGATATATTGCTGGCATGAGGGTATATTCGCAGGATTCTGAGTACCAAAAATACATGATTAATGTTCAAGAACTTCAAAATAACAATAATGGCGACTTGGAATTTATTGCTAAGTCTATCGCATCACTCAAAACCGTAGAAGCCAATAAAATGAAGATTCACGAACAATTATGTAATCATATTGCCAAAAATATTTCGATTGATTTGTCCGAAAATGCAAGTAATATAAACTCGGATGTCGCGAGGCTCTCTATTGAAATGGAAATACTCGAGAAAAAAATTATTGACCTTGAAGCAAAGAACATGTCGCTTGTCGTCAATCCGCATTTTTTGTTTAATACCTTAAACTGTATCGCACGGATTGCCTATTTTGAACATTCCCATAAAACCGAAGAACTTATTTACTGCCTTTCCGATCTGCTTCGGTATAATTTAAAACAAAATGACCAGCTGCATACCATTGGTTCTGAAATAGACAACATTGAAAAATATTTATACATACAAAAAGCCCGGTTTAAAAATCGGTTGGAATACAATATCGACGTTTCTGAGAAGATTAAATCATACAGAATCCCCAATATGGTCATTCAGCCCATCGTTGAAAATGCTCTTATTCACGCTGTCACTCCAAAACGAGATGGGGGCAGCATCAATATAAGCGCAGTAGAGGTTGAAAATGTGGTCATCATTTCAATTGCAGATAATGGGAATGGTTTTCCAAAGGATGTTCTGAAGAAAATAAAATGCTCAGAAAATGAATCCGGTCTGGGATTTCGAAGTACAGACAAACGTTTAAAACAATATTACGGTGAAAGCTTTGGCTTGGAAATTGTTAAGTCAGACTACAGCGGCAGTACGGTGACAATCACGATCCCTAACCAGCCTATTGCGAGGTGCTAGGATGAAAAGCGTCTTAATTGTTGAGGATGAAATACTTGAACGGGAGTTTCTAACATTAGTTGTCCAGGACGAACTCCATCAGGAGGATATACTGTTAACCTGCGATAACGGGGTACAAGCAGTGGAACTAGCAAAAAAATACCATCCAAATATTATCTTCATGGATGTGATGATTCCTGAAATGGATGGCTTGTCCGCCATTCAGGAAATCAGAAAATTTTCGCCTCATTCCACTATCACGATTTTATCTGCTTACTCTGAATTTTCATATGCCCAAAAAGCGATCAGTCTTCAAGTTTTCGAGTATCTCTTAAAGCCAATCAAACCTAATGATTTCAAAGAAGTCTTCAGCAAAATGCTAAAAAAAGCAGAAACAGATGTGCCTATTGTGGAAAAACCTAAGGAAACAAGGGTGGAAATAAAGGATGAGCGACAATATTTTATCGAGGAATCCATCAAATATATCACTGAGCATTTTCGAGAAAAATTAACTCTGGAAACGGTAGCATCCAAGGTTTTTGTTAATCCCAAATATTACAGCCATATCTTTAAAAAGGAAATGGGCGTTGCCTTTACTGATTATATCAATCAGCTAAGAATGCAATATGCCTGCAAGCTATTGGAAACAACGAATTATCAAGCCTATCGGATTTCTTACGAATGCGGCTTCTCGGATCCCTCCTATTTTAATAGAGTATTTTGCACAAAAATGAATATGACACCACAAGCCTACCGAAAGTATGCACATTCAGTAAACAACGAAAAATAGTGCCTGACATCATAAACAAGACAAGAAATTGATTTAACTTGTTATGATCAAAAAAGGAAGATGGCTTATTACGCCTTCTTCCTTTCTATTCTTATTGGATTAAACAGTCAACTCAATAAGATTTCCTTCCGGGTCCTCTATAACACTTTCATAATACCCATCCCCGGTGACACGCGGACCGCTAATATGACGGTAACCATCATTCTTTAATCTTAATGTCATTTCATTAACGGACTCCCTACTTCCTAAAGAAATTGCGATATGAGCCCAGCCTATCATATCATCCTGTTTCTGTTTATCAACACCAAATTTACGCATAATCTCTAATCGTGCCCCTGAATCAAAAGTGAGAAAATAGGATTCAAACTTCTTTTCTGCATTTTGATACTTATTGTTTGCTTTACCATTAAAATACGTTTCATAAAACTCTTTCATGACTTCCAAATCATTTACCCAAATAGCTATATGTTCAATTTTCATCTATTTATCACTCCATTGGTTAAGCGATGCCATTCTGCCTTTAGAGAGAACAACACCCTATCTCACTTATATTAAACCAACCATTTGAAGACCATAATAGATTCCATTGTCTTCAACTGATTTTGTAACGTATTTTGCTGCTCCCTTTACTTTCTCTTCAGCATTATTAATAAGTATTTTTAGTTCAATGAATAGAATGTGTTACTATTTTTAAAAGGGTTTCTTTTCATTCGCAGAAACAAATAAGGAGGTTCCATGTATAATACATACACAAACCTCCAAGTACATGAAACGCTTATATAACTGTGAACTAGTGCCATATCTCACAAACTTTTTAAAAAACTATCATAAAAATTTTGCTAGATTGATATTAGCACAGGTTGTTGAAACACTATCTTTCAAAGTTTGGGTGACAAAAGCTGAAATTCATCTAATTTTACCAGTAAGTTTTTATAAGTGGACAATAAATTTTTATCCTCAACCTTAATACCAGATTGGAAAAATAAAATATCCCCTGTTCCCTCGTTAATTTGATTCCTGGTTTCAAGAATTCGTTTTAAATTCTTTGCAGTTCCAATACTTCCAGAAATAATATCCACTTCTTCAGGAAATATTTTCTTAATACTATTTTCAAAATATGGGAAATGGGTACATCCAAGAACAATCGTGCCGTATTGCTTTAAATCAAACGATGCTAGTTTTTCTTTTAAATATGGGACAACT
>JAUZQA010000237.1 GCA_030705665.1 Bacillota bacterium | reverse complement strand
GTTGTCGGGATTGTCTTTCTGGGGCTTATTTCCATCAGTTATTACGCCTTTGGCATCGGAAAGCGTGCCGAGAGTGCTGTCCAAGACGAACAGGTTTCTTAAGGATTTTTGAAAAAATTGAGTGTCAAGCATCACAAAAAGACATGTCTTTTTGCGGTGCCTGGCACTTTTTTGTGTTCAAAATTCTGGTTCTTGGCCGAAGTGTTGTTGAACCTTACATAAATGAAGGGATATGTATATAGATTAGAAGCAACATTGTATAATATGATCATAGATACTCTGATTTCAGGCATGGAGGGATTATTTTGAAAGCGGAGGAACTTTGCCGAATTCTTATTGTAGATGATGAACAATTAATAAGGAAAGGGATTATCCACTACATGGATTGGGAGGAGGAGGGCTTTATCATCGCTGGTGAAGCCTCTAATGGCCGAGAGGCAATTGAGTTCATTGAAACGGTTAATCCACATATTATCATTACCGATATCGTCATGCCCATTATGGATGGAGAAGAATTAACAAGAATTGTAAAGGAACGCTATCCTCATATTGAAATCATTATTTTAAGTAGTTTTAGTGAGTACGACTATGTAAGATCGTCCTTTCAAAATGGTGTCGTTGACTATATTTTAAAACCAAAGCTGGATGCTGAGAGTCTATTAAAAGGGTTGAAAAAAGCAGCAAGCAGAATTCCCTTGCTCAAAGCAAGTAACGAAAATTCTGATGGGCATCCTCCCATTGAACAACTCATGAATAATCTGATTTCTGGATACGAAGTGACATGGAAAGAAAATGAGACAGCGAAAATTTTTCCTTTTCAGAGTTTTTACCTGCTGGGAGTTTCCGTTAAGAGTGAAACAAGCGATCTGCAAACGACTGTAAAAGAAGGAATCATAGAGAAGCTTCGCATGAATGTTGAAGATGGAGTCTATTATTCTTGCAGTCCAAATAAAAACTTGAGTATTGTCCTTATAAATATAGATAAAATGAATCTTGAGAATGTTATTAACGCTTTAAACCAATTTTTAGTGCTTGAACCTAATCTTCGCTTTTCCTTGACAGATGAGTTCTCTGACTTTTTGCAATTGGGAAAGGTACATAAAGACAAGCTGTCAAAACTGCTGAACTATCAGTTTTTTCTTTCTGAGATCCCGCTTCTAATGAGTAAAAGTTTACCGGAATCTCCTTCACTTAAAGAACCGTTTAATCTTGACTGGTTTACCAATGAATTGAAATTTAAACAATTCAATTCCGCATTTGGCTATTTAAAGGAATATGCTGCAGAATTTTCCCAATGTTACACGGTTGATCTTTTTGAATACAAAGCGTTTTACAGCAAGGTTATATTCAATATCATTATTCATCTAAGTAACATGGAGTATGATGTGAGAGAACTGGACAGTGCTAAATACTCGTATTTCAAATCGATTGATGAAGCGTGCACCGCACAAGAGGCTGTTACTTTACTAGATGCTTTTATGGAAGAGGTAAAAAAATATTTATCCCCTGCGCCTGAACTGCAAGATCATTTTAATATGAAAAAAATAATCAATTTTATGATGGAACATTATGCGGAGCCGCTTACGTTAACGGAAACGGCAAAACATTTTCATTTTAATCCATCCTATCTGTCAAATTATTTTTCAACTCATATGCATGAAGGCTTTATCGAATATTTGAATAAAATTCGAATTGAGGAAGCAACAAAATTGTTAAAAAAGGGTACGATTCCCATCTCAGAAATAAGTGAGATGGTCGGCTATTCCGATCACAGTTATTTTTGCAAGGTGTTTAAAAAGGTTAAAGGAATATCCCCAAGCCAATTTAAAAGAAAAAATACATGAAATAAGGGATGGGGCACAATGAACATTCTTCTTGAGCGTATTAAACATAACGGCTTTTTTATTTTTATGTTTCTTATGACGGTAACGAGCATTGTTGTTGTATCCGTCTTGATTACTTGGACAACGATAAACATGTCCGAAAAGTTTTTTATTGAAAAGTTCAGTATCATGAATTCAAAGGTCATGACGAAAATAGCCGGAAACTTTGAAACCTTTGATAACTCAATCGTCAATGCTTCAAACAATCTTCTCCAAAGCATTATTGTAAAAAATATTCTAACGGAAAAGGCAACGGGAACGGAAAAAATGAACGCCTATTATAATTGGGATAAAAAGGTAGATTATATTAAATCCCTTCTCGGGTCCGATCAGATTGGGATTACCATCATGGGGAATGATGGAACTGTTTATACCGATGGCAATTCAAATTGGCCGCTCAATGAGGGCATGTTAAAAAATAGCAGCATTGCCCTTAATACGTTAAAGGATCCCCAGCGGCTGATGTATCAATATGATTATAATTTTTCAGTTAATCCTTTTAATAGAGAAGATTATATGATTGCTTCCAGAGGGCTAATGGATCCTCTTTCTGGAAAGGTCTATGGCTCGATGTACTTTTCCATTTCAAAAAAATATTTTAAAAGTCTTTTTACAGACAATGCAGGGTTAGGTAATACTCTTTTTCTAGTTGATCGAAATGGAACAATTGTCTCCAGCAATACGGACAGTCTTGTCGGACAGCAGGAAAAAAGTCTTCTTAGCTATGCGAAGGAGATGGAAGACCACCCGCAAAAATATATGATTAAAAAATTTAAGGGCAAAGATCAGATTATGCTGGTGGAATATATCCCCTATTTTGATATGTATTTGTTCAATATGATCAACAAGCAACAAGCAATCGGTGATTTGATTAATACAAAGGACATCGCCTTGATTGTGGTGGGAATCGTGTTTTTTGCCCTGATATTTGTTTTTCTGGCTTCACGAAGATTGACAGATTCTTTAACCCGGCTGGTCAAGCAAATAGAAAATGCCTCGAAAAATGATTTCCACCACGTTGCGGTTGCTGGCACCTATGAAACGAGACAAATTGGCCAAGCTTTTAATTCTATGCTTGACGAGCTACATGAATATGTAGAACGACTGGTATTGGCACAAAATAAACAGCGCAACGCCGAACTTGAAGCCTTGCAGCAGCAAATTAACCCGCACTTTTTATATAACACGCTCGCTTCCATTAAATTTATGGTGCTTCAAGGTGAAAAAAAGGATGCTGATGCGACCATTAATGCGTTGATTTCCCTTCTGCAAAATACGATTGGCAATGTCAAAGAAACGGTAACCGTAGGGCAGGAGCTCGATAATCTGAAAAACTATGTATTTATTAACCAAAAACGCTATGGGAACCGAATTAAGGTAGACTATTTTGTAGACCCAAATTGCATGGAATATTCCATTCCAAAATTAATCCTTCAGCCTTTCGTCGAGAATTCCTTTTTTCACGGTTTTAACCATAAACCCGAGGGATCTATCCATATTCTCATTTGGCAGGAGGGGAGCTCCCTGATTTGTGAAGTAGTCGACAATGGTGATGGAATGGAAGTGGGGACTGGAGGAAAACTTCCTGATACGAAACGGAAACAGCATTTGTTTTCGGGAATTGGCGTAAGGAATGTGCATGAACGAATTCAACTAATCTATGGAGATCTGTATGGTGTTGCAATCTCCAGTGTGGTGGGTGAAGGGACGAAGATCCGGGTAACAATTCCAATTAATGGTACCTAAAATTTGTTATAGAATCTAAAGAATGTACAAATAGGCAACTATGAAAGCGTTTTTATTTCCTAAAAATACTACAAATATAAAAAAATATAATCCTAACGAATTGTACTTCTAAAATGCTAACATCATATTTGTAAGAGGATAACGCTTACAAACATGAAATATGGGGGGACATGAATGAAAAAACTATTAGCACTTTTGTTGGTAGCCATTCTTGCATTAGCAGGCTGTTCATCTTCCGGAGGAACGAGTAAGACTTCCGGCAGTACTCAAAAAGTAAAAGAAATAACGGTTTGGGCTTGGGATCCTAATTTTAATATTAAAGCAATGGATATTGCGAAAAAGATTTATAAATCAACAGATGCGAACCTTAAGATTAATGTCGTCAATATGGCGCAAGCCGACATTGTACAGAAGTTGAACACGACATTAAGCTCCGGTTCTACAAAAGGACTTCCAAACATTGTCCTGATTGAAGACTATCGTTCTCAAAGTTTCCTTAAAGCATATCCAGATAAGTTTCAGGATGTTTCAGGATCCTTTAAAGCAAGTGACTTTGCGAAATATAAAGTGGCCGCCGGTACATATAATGGCAAAAACTATGGCGTTCCATTTGATTCAGGTGTAACTGGATTATATGTAAGAACTGATTATTTAAAACAAGCAGGCTACACAGTAGCTGATATGCAAAATATTGATTGGAATAAGTACATTGAAATTGCTAAAAAGGTTAAAGCTGCTACTGGTAAAGACATGCTGACACAGGATCCAAAAGACCTTGGCCTTATCCGCATGATGATTCAATCAGCCGGTGCATGGTACTCCAAAAAAGATGGATCTACACCAGATTTAGCTGGCAACGCAGCACTTAAAGAAGCATTCCAAACTTACAAAGCATTAATGGATGCAAATATCGTTAAGCCTGTTTCTGACTGGAATACATTTGTAGCCGCATTTAATAATGGCGATGTTGCAACTGTTCCAACTGGTAACTGGATTACTCCTTCAGTTAAAGCGCAAAGCTCTCAATCTGGAAAATGGGCAGTTGTACCATTTCCAAAACTATCGGGCGTTTCAGGTTCGGTCAATGCCTCTAACTTAGGCGGAAGTTCTTGGTACGTTCTTAATATTCCAGGCAAGGACCAAGCTACTGATTTCTTGGCAAAAACATTTGGCTCTAACGTTAGCTTCTATCAAGATCTTGTAAAACAAATTGGAGCAATCGGTACTTACAAGCCAGCTGCTGATTCAGAAGCATATAAAGCCAGTGATGATTTCTTTGGCGGTCAAAAGACCATTTCTGATTTTGCAAACTGGACCAACAATATCCCTCAGGTAAATTATGGCTTAAATACGTATGCAATAGAGGACATTTTGGCAGTCAGTGCACAAGATTACCTCAAGGGGAAAAACCTTGACCAAGTCCTAAAAGACGCACAAGCACAAGCAGAACAAATTAAGTAAGAACAAATTTACAAATGAAAAATTAGCCATTAAGCCTCGGTAATCGCCATTCCCTGTTGGATACTAGCTCTTATTATAGTATCCGGCTGCGATGTTCCGAGGCTGTCTCTTTAGGAAAGTGAAAAGGGTAAGGAGTTGAGTTAATGATGGAAGCAAAAGTCAGGCAAGGTGTACAACCGGCACGTCCAGCAAAGTTTAGCCGCCTTAAAGTAAAAAATGCAGTCATTGGCTGGTCTTTTACTGCGATCGCCATCATCATGATTTGTTTGTTTTATTTTTATCCGATGATTAAGGCGTTACTGTTGTCTCTTCAATCGGGAACAGGAACCAATCTTTCATTTGTTGGTGTTAACAATTATTTACGGCTTTTTAAAGATCCTGTATTCCTTGAAACAGTAAAAAATACGGTGATCTACCTTATTATTCAAGTACCTGTAATGATTCTTCTTGCTATCTTTATTTCTGTCCTGCTGAACAATAGAAAATTAAAGCTAAAGGGCTTGTTTCGGACGGCGATTTTTCTGCCATGTGTGACTTCTCTTGTCGCGTATTCGGTTATTTTTAAATACTTGTTTGCCCAAGACGGAATGATCAACATGATGCTGATGAAAATTTCCCTTATATCGCATCCGATTCCCTGGTTAACAGACCCATTTTGGGCTAAGATCGTTATTATTTGTGCGATTACATGGCGTTGGACCGGCTATAATATGATTTTCTTTTTATCTGCTCTGCAAAACATCGACGAATCGATTTATGAAGCATCAAGAATTGATGGAGCTTCCTCTATTCAGCAATTTTTCAAAATTACCGTTCCACTTTTGAAGCCTATCATCTTGTTTACAACGATTACTTCAACAATTGGTACGCTTCAGTTATTTGATGAAGTAAAGAATATTACAAATGGTGGTCCGGGAAATGCCACAATGACAATCTCGCAGTACATCTACAACCTTTCATTTAAATATACTCCTGATTTCGGGTATGCAGCGACGGTTTCATATGCCATTGTCATCTTAATCGTGTTCTTCTCTATCATTCAATTTAAAGTGGCGGGTGATGAAAATGAGTAAGCTAAAGAGTACATTGAGCTATCTTTTCCTTTTTGTTGCTTCGATTATCTCCATTTTTCCATTTTTGTGGATGATTATAAGCTCAACAAATAAGTCCGTTGACGTTACAAAGGGTGCAATGCTCCCAGGCAGCTTTTTTGTGCAAAACTTTCAGCACCTTTTAAGCTCTAACCCTCTTGGCACAGCTTTATGGAACTCAGCAAAAATATCGATTATTACAACGCTGCTTTCGATGCTAATTGCATCTTTAGCCGGTTATGGATTTGAAATCTATAAAAGTAAGGCAAAAGACATTGTGTTTAACATTCTGCTGCTTTCGATGATGATTCCTTTTGCTGCATTAATGGTGCCGTTGTTTAGGATGTTTGCATCTATTTCAGAAGTGGCCCCAGGAATTGGTATTGATACGATAACAGCTGTTATTTTGCCGACCGTAACAACAGCTTTTCTCATCTTTTTCTTTAGGCAAAGCACAAAAATGTTCCCAAAAGAAATACTTGAAGCAGCACGGATTGATGGTGAAACCGAGCTGGGTATTTTCTTTAGAATTTAC
>JAUZQA010000236.1 GCA_030705665.1 Bacillota bacterium | reverse complement strand
CCCAGCCCTGCTCTTGGACCTGAGGCCATTAATCGCAAATCATTGGCTATTTTGGACATATTCATCATACAAACTTTCAATGCCGCTGATACTTCTGTATAGGCATCTGTATTTTGCGTTGCATCAACAAGATGGTCGGCACCTACTAATGGCAGACCGCTAATGTCTTTCAGATGTTTGACGACGAATTCAATATAGCGCGGGTCGGCGTTTAATCCCGTTCCAACGGCGGTAGCCCCCATATTCAATTCATATAAATGCTGGCGGGATTGTTTAATCCGCTTAATGTCACGTCCAATGACACGGCTATAGGCTTCAAACTCCTGGCCAAGACGGATCGGCACAGCATCCTGAAGATGGGTGCGCCCCATTTTAATCACATGATCAAATTCTTGACCCTTCTGCTGAAAAACCTTATGCATTTCTTCCATAGTCACTAATAATTTTTCCAAAAGCTTTAGTACTGCAATATGAATGGCGGTCGGAAATGAATCATTCGTTGATTGTGACATATTGACGTGAGTATTTGGACTGCAGTGAAAGTAGTTACCTTTTTCTTGCCCCAGTAATTCAATTGCACGGTTAGCAAGAACTTCGTTTACATTCATGTTGATTGAGGTGCCTGCTCCGCCTTGTATAGGATCGACAATAATTTGGTCATGCCATTTTCCTTCGATCATTTCATCAGCTGCCTTAACGATTGCTTCCCCAATGCCGGAATAGAGACGTTTGACATCCATATTTGCAAGTGCAGCGGCCTTTTTCACAACAGCCATTGCTCTAATTAATTCTTCATGGATTCGATACCCTGTGATTGGAAAGTTTTCAATTGCACGAAGTGTTTGAACCCCATAATAAGCTCCAGCTGGAACTTCCTTTGAACCTAAAAAATCCTTTTCTGTACGCATTTGGTTATTTGTGTTTGTCATGTTCATTCTCCTCTGATATGCGGATTCTTGGATCTAGTTCTGTTTTTAAAACGCTTACATCAGCTGTTTCCATCCACAAATACAAGTTGTTTTCCTCATAAACTTAATCCCCTATATTTTCCTCAAAACGCGTATTTCTAATTATTATTATAGAACTAAATTAGAATAAATCAATACAATGTATTCGTTTCGCGTACTTTTCCCATTGAAATTTTATTCCTCATAAAAGGAATCTTTTTAAATGAAAACAATACTTATGAAAAGAGATAAAAACCTATTTACTTTTATAAAAAACAATATATTATTAGGTTGGTTTCAATTTATTACAGAATTATTTCAAAAGCTTTGATAAATTTTTACATTTAGCCAAATACCGACAAATTTTGACCTACTTATCTATTAAAATAGTAGTAATAACAAAATTTGGAATTAATTAAAGCCACCGTAGAGAATTTAACTTTTGGATGAAGGTGAGCGGGAGGAATTCTTATGGAAACAATAGCGAATGAATCAGTTGAGGAATTGAGCAGGAAAAGAGGGAATCCACCCAAATGGTTTGCAAGCTGGAAAGTTATTACGCCCGTCATTCTCATTATTGCACTCGCAATTGCAGGCATCTCCTATTATCAGGCAACTCGATTCAATGCGAATATCACGATCAATCATATAAGTGTTGGCGGTCTAACTGCTGACAAGGCGATTGAAAAATTGGCATCAGCCAATTTAAAAAATGATGTCTATATTGGAAAAGAACTAATCTACAACGGAGAAGATACGAAAACGGGATTCACGAATAAAGATCTTTCGGAGATTAAAAAGCTGTTAAAAACACAGTGGACCTTTTTTCCGTCATCAAAGGCAAGTGATTTTTCGTTGATACCAGCCGAAGCAGATAGAAATGGAAGCCAAACAATAAAAAAGGAAATAGAGGATAAACTCATTTCCATGAACAAAGGCTTACAAGCTCCGCAAGATGCGGAGGCACAATTGGTACAGGGGAGCATTACGATCTCTAAAAGCATGGGCGGGAAACAATTAGATACAGGCCGATTACTAAAGGAATATGAGAAGCAGGAATACAACAGTGAGGTCCATCTTAACCCAGTTTATATCCAACCTATAAAAGAAGATAGCCAGGTTGTAAAAAATGAGCAGAAAACACTGCAGGAATTGCTGCAGCGAACCGTGGATTATAAGGTACAAGAACAAGTTTACACTTTAAAAGCCAGCGATTTGATTAAAAATGCAACTGTATCCAAAGATATGAAGGTTACGATTGATCCGGCTGAAATCAAAAACAAGCTTACGGAAATCAACAATTCTCAGGCAACCTTAAATAAAGATTTCCAATTCAAAACCCACACAGGTGCTGTTATATCGGTAAGAGGGCAAGGTTATGGCTGGGCAATAAAGGTTGATAAAGAAGTTCCGGTGATTCAGGAGGCTTTTGAAAAAGGGAATAAGTCTATTTCCGCTGCGAATATTTACGGAAATGGTTGGAGTAATAACCCAATTGGCTATGAAACAACAGCGAATAATGGCATCGGTGATACGTATGCTGAAGTGTCCATTGCTGAGCAGCACATTTGGATCTATAAAAATGGCCAGCTTGCCGTCACAACAAATGTTGTGACAGGCAGAAATAACACCCATGAAGACACACATACAGGTGTTTATTATATTCTTTTTAAACGATCACCATCCATACTCAAGGGAACGTCCGTAGGCCATGGAGGAGCATATTCAGTAAAAGTAGATTATTGGGCCCCATTTACGAATGATGGCCAAGGTTTCCACGATGCCAGCTGGCGGACCAATTGGGCAAGCAATGCCTATATTGCGGCAGGATCAGGCGGCTGCGTCAACACTCCGCCAAGTATAATGAAAACTGTGTATGATAATCTAAGTACCTACGAGCCGGTTATTATTTATTAACCAAAAATGTCTGGTCCAACTTACTTTGGACCAGACATTTTTACTATTATTCAACCCTGTTTTGGCTCCAATGCCTCAATAAAATCGACAAATGCCTTCACGACATTCCATTCCAACGACACTTTATGATAATACATCCATGTTCGGCGTAAGATCGGGTTCCCTTTTTGGTCGGTTAAATCGATTTTATATAAATCTTCTATACCCCTGAGCATCCCGCTGGACAAAATCCCATAACCCAATCCCTTTAAAACCATTTCCTTACACGTCTCAACATGGTCTACTTCTATGCTGATATAAGGACGATGTGTATAGTTTTCAGCCCACCAGTGATCGATTAATTGTTTTAATAAGAAATCGCCGCTATGGTGAATTCTTGGGAGAATAGGCAAATCAACCATATTAATCGGTTCCCTTGAAGTAACGGATATGGTTTCTTCAAACATTATATGTTTCTTTAGACCTTTATTATTATAATCTCCCCGAACAAAGCCGATGTGGACATCCTTATTGTGGATAAGCTGGGCTATATCTTTGCTCCAACCCGTAGTAATTTTAAATTCCACATGAGGATATTGCTTTTTAAATACTTCCAAAATATGCGGCAGTTCATAATTGGCAAAGAAATTGGATACACCCAACTTCAAAGTACCCGTCACTTCATTTTCTACGTCGTTACTCATACTACGGACATGCTCTTTAATTTTATGATATCGAGCAAGGGTTTCATCGGCACATTGAACAAGGTATTCTCCCTGCGGCGTAAAATGAATGCCTCTGCTTTCGCGAGTTATGATTTGAACGCCTAATTCCGCCTGCATATGCTTGATCCGATTCGTTAATGCAGGCTGTGTAATGAACAACAGCCTGGCTGCTTTCGTAAGGTTTTTCTTACTATGAAGGACCTTCAGTATTTCCCAATCACGGTAATCCACTTTTCTCTCTCCAATTTCATGATATAAAAAATTCTTATATATCGATATAAAAATTAAGCATTTTATTTATTTCTATTATTGCACTATCATAAGGATGTAGCAATTAACAATTACTTCTAGAAATCCTGGAGGATTTTCTAGAAAAATAATAAATGTTCAACAGAAGCTTATAATAATTGGAGGGACTTTTATGTGGATTATCACCCAATATTTAGACTCAAATATTTCTATGTTTGAATTTGAAACGGAAGCAGAAGCAAGAGAAGCTCTTAAAGACCTGAAGGGATGTAAAATCCTTTCTGAAGTTATTTACTTCAATGATCCTTGTTTTCAACAGGAAGCAGCCTAAGATATTTGCATTCTAATAAAATTAATAGAATGTTGTGTTAAAAAGACTTCCCACTAAGAGTGAGAAGCCTTTTTTTACTATAATAATAGAACACTCATTCTATGAAAATCATATAGGGTTAATCCTTAATGCGCGCCAACTAATTCACGACTTCTGTCTTCATCATGTAATGGTGTGTGATCGCTGAGACTGAGCGCTCGTTCTGTTGAAGCGTGAATTTTATGGAAAAGGTCTGGGTTTTCCACTAATGACACACCATATGAAGGAATTATTTCTTTAATTTTTTGTTCCCATACCTTTATGTGTTGCGGGAAACATTTCTTAATTACCTCAAGCATGACGGAAACAGCGGTTGATGCACCAGGAGAAGCACCAAGCAACGCAGCAATGGAGCCATCTGCGGCACTGATCACTTCTGTACCAAATTGAAGCGTTCCTTTGCCGGCAGCAGTATCTTTGATAACTTGTACACGCTGGCCCGCTACCACGATATCCCAATCCTCGCTTTTAGCATTTGGAATAAATTCCCTTAACTCTTCAATTCGTTGTTCTTTCGATAGCATCAGTTGTTGAATCAGGTATTTTGTTAATGGAATATTTTTGGCTCCTGCCGCTAACATTGTTATCACATTATTCGGCTTTACAGAGCTTAATAGATCCATATTTGAACCAGTTTTTAAGAATTTTGGCGAGAAACCTGCAAACGGTCCAAATAGTAATGACTTTTTATTGTTAATGAATCGTGTATCAAGATGCGGTACTGACATTGGTGGAGCACCAACTGCAGCTTTACCGTATACTTTTGCATGATGCTGCGCCACAACCTCTGGATTGTTACATACCAGGAACAATCCGCTTACAGGGAACCCTCCAATATGTTTGCTTTCAGGGATGCCCGTTTTTTGTAGTAATGGCAATGAACCGCCGCCGCCGCCGATAAAGACGAATTTTGCTGTATGTCGTTCAATCATGCCGCTGCCGTTACGCACTTTCAACTCCCAAAGGCCGTCCTCTGTACGTTTAATATCATCTACTTGATGTTTGTAATTGATAGCAACATTTTGATTTTTTAAGTTGTCAAATAATTTACGTGTTAAAGCGCCAAAGTTTACATCAGTTCCGGAGTCGATTCTGGTAGCCGCTATAGGTTGCTTCGATGTGCGGCCATCCATAATAAGCGGAATCCAATCCACCAGTTTTTTCGGATCCTCTGAAAATTCCATTCCTTGAAACAACGGATTGTTTGAAAGCGCTTCAAAGCGTTTTTTCAAGAATTCTACATTTTTTTCGCCTTGCACTAAACTCATGTGTGGCAGTTGTTTGATAAACTCATGTGGATTGCCGATTAGATGCTTATTTACAAAATAGGACCAAAATTGTCTAGAAACCTGAAACTGTTCATTAATTTTAATAGCTTTGCTAATATCTATTGACCCGTCGGGCTTTTCTACTGTGTAGTTTAGTTCACATAGTGCCG
This sequence comes from Bacillota bacterium, assembly GCA_030705665.1. Next base: position 1,118 of record JAUZQA010000236.1, on the reverse strand, counting down.
AATGCCCCGTTCCCGCATTATTCCACTCATTGGAACTTTCTTCTCCCGGGTTTGCTAGTTTCTCAAACACTGTAATTTTCCATTCCGGTACTAATTCTTTCAGCAGTGACCCTAAAGTTGCACTCATAATACCGGCACCAATTAAGATAACGTCTGTTCCTTGTCTGTTACTCATTTTTCCCATCCTTATCCCCTAGGTTTGCAGAAAGGATGCAGGGCTCCTGCTTAGGCGTCATAGCAAGCCAGGCGGGACCGATTCAACACCTTTTCTGTATTAAATATAAACATTTCTTAGTATATCACAAATTTTTAAAATATTAAAATATATACTAATTTTGTAGATTCAAGGTGAATAACAAATATTTAAAATACTAAAATATTAAGATGTAAAAGTGAGTCTGGAAGTTGTACATATTTATAGCAATTAAATACCTTGTCACAAATTGTACAAATTTGTTACCTACTATATATAATGGACCCTCATTCACATTTTTGCAACAATTATAGGTTTTTTTAATTGAATTTTATTTAAATTTATTCCTTACTTTGGTAAGATAGAGAGTTTTTATTTATCTTACTTGAACAATCCATACTCCCCTGAATTTGGTTGTCCATTTGTAATAAGACAAATTTTTGAGGCATATTACTATTTTTAAGTGATTATTAAATGAAGGAGGAACCAATGAAAAGTTATCCTTCCTACCCATATTTCAACAGGAAAACTGAGTGTAAGGAAAAATTTATTGCCTTTCCTCCACAACATCAGAAGCAACAGCCTGGTATGGAGTTCTTAATGAATCCTCGGCCTATCTTTGAAAATCCATCCTATTTAGGCAGTCAAAAACTTCAAGATCATGTAGCTATTATTACTGGAGGAGATAGCGGTATTGGCCGTGCCGTTTCCATTGCATTTGCAAAAGAAGGTGCCGATATTGTCATTGCATACCTGTATGAGCATCAGGATGCTGAAGAAACCAAAGCTAAAATTGAAGAAATAGGAAGAAGATGCATACTCCTTTCTGCAGACCTTCGCTATAAAGATCAATGTATGAAGGTTGTAGAACATACCATAAAAGCCTTTGGAAAACTAAATATCCTTGTCAATAATATTGGGGTGG
>JAUZQA010000235.1 GCA_030705665.1 Bacillota bacterium | reverse complement strand
TCAGCATCAATCATGATAAAATCTACACCAGTATGACTAAGAATTTCTGCATTATCCAAACTATTCGTCATCAGCCATGTTCCAAAAACTGCTTCTTCTCGATCCAACTTTTCTCTTAACGTATTTTTTCTCATCATACTCACCTCTTTTATAAAGATTTTCAATCCTTAAACATATCTTTTAATGTAAGAAACTCGAGGTGTAAATAGAAAGAATATTCAACCTGATTATAACATTTTCATTATTGAGCTGATGAAAAAATAGTGGAAAAATGATGAAATGTAAAATAGGAAAACTAAATATCATCAAAAAATTCTCTCATTCTTTTTCATGATATTTTGAAAAATAAACATAAAAAGTTGTGCCTTCATCTCCGGTTTCAATATCTATTTTTGCATGATGACGAGCAGCGATTGCATAACATATTCCCAGCCCTAAGCCTGTCCCGTTATCCTTGGTGGTAAAGAAAGGAGTGCCTAATTTTTCTAAAACTTCAGGTTTAATTCCCTCTCCTTGATCCTGTATGGCCAATACGATCAAATGATTTTCCATATAGGTTTTAATTGTAAGTTCTTTTCCTGGTTTCATTGCCTCTAAACCATTACGGAAGAGGTTTAGAATCAATTGGCGAATCTCGTTTCGATTTAAAAGCAGTGGCGGAAGTTCACTTGTTTCTAATTTTAAATATTTATTTTGGTTAAACGCATCGGCCATTAATAACGGGGATATATCATTTAGGATTAAATTCAGATCCATTTTTTGTAAATCTGTTGTCTTTGTATTCCCCATTGAAAGGAATTCTGAAATGATTGAATTTGCACGATCAAGCTCATCAATCATGATATGAAAATATTCACTATTCTTCCCATTTTCATTTTGTTTACTTAATAATTGCAGAAACCCTCTTACAGTCGTCATCGGATTGCGAATCTCGTGACTAATCCCAGCAGCCATTTGTCCAATTAGATCCAATCCTGATAATCTCTTTAATTCCGCCTCATATTTCTTTTTATCCGTAATATCTCTCATAAAACCACAAACTCCATCTACAAACGGATAAACCGATACCTGGTACCAGACGTCATTATACACGGAATGGGTTTCAAAGTGTACGGGTATCCGTTGTTCCATCGACTTATGAAATTGTTTATAAAAAGTAGTTCCAATGGTTTTTGGGTAAACATCCCATATTCTTTTCCCAACTACGCTCTCTTTTGAGATACCGAGAGGAAAAATTGGTTGATTGTTTAAATAAAGGAATCTCCATTCATTATCCAGTGCCAAAAATCCATCTGTAATACCTTCAATTATGTTTGTGATCATTTCATTTGCAGCGACTAATTCTTTCGTTCGTTCTTCTACCATAATTTCAAGCTGGTCACGGTGCTGTCGTAGATCGTTAAATAACCGATCTCGTTCTTGTTCAAGTTTTCTTCTAGCAATCAACGCTTTTTCCAGCTCTGAATTCTTTTTCTCTAATTCTTCCATAGAATGCTTTAAGGCAATATGGGTTCTAATTCTTGATACCAATTCCTTTCTGTTGAAGGGTTTGGTCATGTAATCTACAGCGCCTAAATCAAAGCCTTTGACAATATCCTTTTTTTCATTTTTCACTGTCAGAAAGATGATAGGAATGTCCTTATATTTAGGGATCTTTTTAATCGTTTTACATATTTCATAGCCATCAATATCAGGAAGCTCAACATCTAACAAAATAAGCTCTGGTGTATTTTCTTGAAGAAATGTAAATACTTCATACGCGTTCTGAGCAATCCCAATCTCATATCCACACTCTGCTAATACAGTAGCTAAAACCTGTATATTATCAGGATTGTCATCGACGATTAAAATTAAATTATTTTTCGTATTTTCCATATGGCATATCCTCATATATGATTTTTTCGACTTGTTTTAGTTTTGATTTTATTTTAACAATATCATAGCATTCAGTACTCATCTTAAGTTCTGTCCCAAGAGATACCATAAAGGACAATTGATGCTCATGCCCTAAAGTGATTAGCTTTTCTGCAAGGTTTTTAACATTGCTTATAATAATAGAAGTTTCTAATTGTACTAAGATTGGGTGCAGTTGTTCCTTTATTTCAATAAGAACTTTGGGTTCAATATAATTGTAATCAACCACAATCTTTTTTTCTTTAGAGACTGTTATTACATCCTTGGAACGATTGTTTATGTATTTTGAGATTTTTCTCAGTAATTGATCAGTTTCAACAGGCTTTATTAAAAAATCATCGAACATCGTGCCATCATTAAGATTTAGAGCAGAAGATGCGCTTAGAGCAATGATTGGAATATGTGAAAATTCCGGGTTTCCTTTTAACTTTCTGGATGCCTCAAATCCATCCATTATTGGCATGACAAGATCAGTAATGATTAATGAAGGTTTTTCTTTTTTGCAAATATTTAATGCCTCATTGCCATTTTCAGCTGTAAAGATTTGAAGTCCAACCTTCGATAGAAGTTCTTGCAACAAAAGTCTATTTGTCTCAATATCATCTACTACAAGAACCTTCTCATTTGAAAAGAAATATTTTTCGAGATAAGATCGTTCAACAATATCAGGAAGAGTTTCAGTGGCAGCAACTTGGAGATTTGGGAATTCAACATAAAATGTGCTGCCTTTCCCTAAAATGCTATGTACAGTTATCCTTCCATGCATCATTTCGATTAATTTTTTCGTAATTGAAAGTCCCAAACCAGTTCCGCCATATTTTTTTATATTTTGTCTTGATACTTGCATAAAGGCATCAAATATATTGTCTTTTTCTGATTCTGGAATTCCAATTCCTGTATCTTCCACAACAATGTGAAGGTCTATACAGCTTTTATCCATTTGATTTTCCGAAACAGCTTTTAACGTGATCCTTACATACCCTTTATCAGTAAATTTTACAGCATTCCCTACGAGATTTAATAGAATTTGGCGGATTCTTACCTCGTCAAATAAAATCAGTCTTGGAAAATCATTTTGAATATCGATAAAAAACTCAATATTTTTTTCCTGAACCTTTTGTAAAAAGATTGTTTCTATCTCGTTTACAATATTAGCTAATTTTACAGGTTTGTACTGCAGCTCGATTTTTCCGGCCTCGATTTTTGAAAGGTCAAGAATATCGTTAATAATGGTAAGCAGATTATTACCGGCAGTATGTATTGTGTTAATATAATTTTTATGTTTTTCGTCAATCATTACATTTTGTAATAGCTCACTAAAACCTATGATAGCATTTAAAGGAGTACGAATTTCATGGCTCATATTAGCAAGAAACTCACTTTTTGCTTGATTAGCATTATCTGCTTCTATTTTTGCCGACTTTAATTCCTGATTGGCAAGTTCATATTCAAACGTTCGTTCTTTAACTTTTTCCTCAAGCTTGTTGATATGTAAATATAGTTCTTCGGCCATGCGATTAAATGCCTGAGACAGTTTTCCAATTTCATCATTTTTATAGACCATTGCTCTTTGCAAAAGATCACCTTTAGAAAAATTTTCAGCAGCACTTATTAAGTTATTAATAGGTTTTAATATGTATTCTGTACTTCTCATATAGATAATTATTGAAAACAAAAGAGCGAGAAATGATAAAATGAGCGAAGTTTGAATATTTTTATTTATTTGGGTCGTAAACTGACTTTCTGGAATGGCTGTCATAATCAGCCAGTCAATACCTTGTTTTTTATACTCCGACACTTTGATATGAAATTTCTCTTTTTCATTTTTAATAATAAATTGATTTTCTGCAGATTTTTTATAATACTCATAGGCGTTAAGAAGAGATTTGTTTTTGACATCGCTTATGGCGATTCTTTTATATGTCCCATCCGTTAGTTTGGTAAAATTTTGCGATCCAATTGAATTAGCTACAAGATCCCCGGTATTTTTTTCAATAACACAAGCAAGGGCATGTTTATCTGAGACAACTTCCTTTAAAAAGCTATTAAGTACAGAGAGAGTGATATGTGTACCTAAAACTCCTTGAAGATTGCCGTCTTTGTTATAAATTGGAGACACGGCGGAGAGTACTAAATCATCCTTAATAAAATGTTTATAAAGTGGAGAAAAAATAGGTTTACCAGCCTCTTTTGCCATGCTGTACCATGGTCTTGTACGAGGATCAAACGATCCAAAATCCTCAACAAATTTGCCTTCGGTCATGTCATTATTTACTGTGTAATAAAGAGAATGTCCTTTCGTTTTCGCATTCACTTTATATAATTCGATTTCATCATTTGCATTTCTGCGTGCTCCATAATAATCGCCATTTTCTGCTCCATAACTAAAACTATAAATTTCTTTATTGCTTGATTTAAGCGTTCCTGCAAAAAAAGCTTCTTTTTTTTTCATATTTGATAGATCGACAATGCCACTCTGGATTAAATAATGATTACTATCATTCATTTTTAGCGGGACGTTAATAAGGGATTCAATTTTATTTGCTATGTCCTTACTAGCGTCATTCCCCATTTGCCCAATAATACTGTTGGTTGAGGCCTTCCAGCTTCCGTAAGCAATATAGCCAACAACAAGCAGTGTACTGGCCATTAATATAATAAATGAAACGGTAATGATTCCCCTAATCGATCTTCGTTTTTTTCTCATTGTTTCGTTTCTCCATATGTTACTAGTTAATGGTTATTTTCCATCTTTACTAAATTAAATACTCTAGTTTTTAGAAAAAAAAATCATGAAACCCAAAAGCAGTACTCATTCCAATAATTTCTCCAATATGAAAATGTTTCCTTCCATCAAATTTGTCTAATTAAAAAACTTTAGTAATGCAAATCCTTTTTAAAGCCTAATTTAACTACCACATAATTCCTGTTCAGTTAATTTGTAAAGAATATGTAAATTTTTTGTCGATACTTGCAATATCAATGCTTTTGATATTATACTTCCTTTAAGTGTGTTTAAAAAAGTCTTTATATTAAGGGGAAGAAAGAAGAATGAGCGAACATTTTATAGCCTTTATCTTAGGTATCGTAGAAGGATTGACAGAATATTTACCTGTCTCTTCCACCGGTCATTTAATTTTGGTTGGAAATCTATTGGGATTCACAGGAAAAAAAGCAGATACCTTTGAGGTTATTATCCAGCTAGGTTCTATGCTTGCTATTTTAGTATTGTATTTTAAAAGATTTCTCTCATTATTAAATTTTAGTACAATTGGAAAACCTGCTAAAAAATTAGATATTGTACATATTATTTTAGGTGTTATCCCTGCTGCAGCGGTTGGATTTTTGTTACATGATTTCATTAAGAATGTACTCTTCTCACCTAAAGTTGTAGTCGTTACCCTAATTGCAGGCGGTATTTTAATGATTTTTGCGGAGAAAAAACACCGCTCTTTCACAACGCATTCAGTTGATGAATTGAGCTATAAACAAGCCTTTATCATTGGACTGTTTCAATGTTTAGCAGTACTACCTGGTTTCTCACGTTCTGGTTCTACCATTTCAGGAGGATTGCTTGCGCGAGCAGACCACAAAACATCAGCTGAATTTTCTTTCTTAGTAGCCCTTCCGATTATGGTCGGTGCAACAGGATTGGATTTCATTAAAAGTATGCATTTTCTCCATGCCAGCGACTTTCCTTTATTTGCAATTGGATTTATCACCGCTTTTGTTGTAGCGATGTTTGTAGCGGTCGCTTTCCTTAAAGTATTAGGAAAAATTGGTCTCTCCGTATTTGCTTATTACCGTTTTCTTATAGCTATTTTATTTACCGTATTTGTTATTTTATAATGGCTTCCATTATTAATAAAAAAATTAAGCCAGGAATTAAAGGAATTAACGATCCCTTAAATCCTGGCTTTTTCATTGATTCCGCAGTTTAAAAATTGGGATCGCAGAACGAATTAGTACTCTTTTGAAAAGTCTGCAACATCAATCATCTTTTCACCGTTTATATAATGTTGATAGTTTTTAATTAAACGGTCAATACTTCGATCTAGAAATCGATCGGTCATGGCGGCCATATGCGGTGTAAGCAGCAGCCCTTCTAAATCCCATAAAGGTGATTCCGATGGAAGTGGTTCTTGATGAAATACATCCATTGCCATTCCTCTAATTCTGTTTGACTGTAAAACTTCAATCGCTGCAGACTCGTCCATTAGTTCTCCGCGCCCAATATTAATGACAACTGAAGTTGGTTTTAACAATTTTAATTGTTTATGGCCAATTAGATGGTATGTTTGACTTGTTAATGGGAGTGTCAAAATTAAATAATCTGCTTTTGGCAGGATCTCTTCTAATTGTTCAATACGAAAGGTTTCATTAAAAAATTCATGTGAGACCCCAGATCTGTTTACCCCAATGGTATGCATATCAAAAGCCTGAGCTTTTCTAGCGATTTCTTTACCAATATAACCCATACCCAAAATAACTAAGGTACTGCCGGATAATTCAGTTGGAAAGTCGAGACGATTCCATTTCTTCCTTTTTTGCAGTTCCAAGAACCTATCAATTTTTCGGCTAAAATAAAGCATTGTTGAAAAGGCATATTCGGCAATCGGTTCAGCATGGGCTCCTTTTGATGTTGTTACAGTTAGCCCCTTTTCCTGGACATATTCCTTTGGCAAATGGTCGAAGCCTGTTGAACTAAGTTGGATCCATTTTAAGTTTGTCATTTCCTTATATGTTTCAAGCTTAATTTCTTTTCCATATGTAAAAAGGATCTCAATTTGTGATAGGTCATTGACTTCAGAAATATTTTTCACTAACTTGACTTGATGATTTCCATTTGCTACCTCTTCTACTCGCCTTTGATGCCTTTTAT
>JAUZQA010000234.1 GCA_030705665.1 Bacillota bacterium | reverse complement strand
TTTGGCGACTGCTTTTAAGTTATCGATCACAGGTGCGTTAATATCAACTTGTCCAATTGCTTCCGGACCAACCGCAATTTTGTCCATGTACATGTCTGGTGCATGGAGAAGATTGCCTTCATCGGCAATGGCAATAACAGCCAGCGCATTCCAGCCGCCTGCGGCAAGAATTTCCGTGCCTTCAAGCGGGTCAACAGCCACATCAACGTGCGGGCCCCAGCCTGTCCCAAGCTTTTCACCGATGTACAGCATTGGTGCTTCGTCCATTTCGCCTTCCCCGATGACAACAGTTCCTTTCATTGGAACTGTATCAAATACACGGCGCATCGCTGATGTTGCAGCGTCATCGGCTTCCATTTTTCTTCCCCGGCCCATCCATCGTGCAGAAGCAAGTGCAGCAGCCTCTGTTACCCGGACTAGCTCCATTGTTAAACTTCTTTCCATTTGTTTCAATCCCCCAATTTCTCTTCAACTGTTTGAAATGCGGTTCTATTTATATATTTTTTAAATGCTCTACTTCCTCTTTGGTTAACGTTTCGCGCCATACCGTGGCACCAAGGCCGTTTAATTTTTCAACAAGATTGCTGTAGCCTCTGTCGATATGTTCAAGACCTGTTACCTCTGTTACACCTTCAGCTAACAGTCCGGCAATCACAAGAGCCGCTCCGGCGCGGAGATCGCTTGCTTTTACCTTCGCTCCTTGGAGCTGGATAGGTCCATTGATAATCGCAGTACGTCCTTCAACTTTTATGTTGGCATTCATTCTTCTTAACTCATCAATATGCTTAAAACGGGCACCATAAATAGTATCAGTCACCATACTGGAACCGGTTGCTTTTGTCAGCAAGGTTGTAAATGGCTGCTGCAGGTCAGTCGGAAACCCTGGATAAACAAGTGTTTTAATGTCAACCGCTTTTAGCGGCTTTGGACCTGGTTCAATATAAATCTGATCATCCCCGGATTCAATATTGACGCCCATTTCACGAAGTTTGGCTGTAAGTGACTCTAAGTGCTGCGGAATGACATTATCAATCAGCATGCCTTCGCCAACTGTAGCGCCCATAATCATAAAGGTTCCAGCTTCAATTCGGTCGGGAATGATCGTATGCCGGCAGCCATGCAGACTTTCGACACCGTCAATGCGAATGACATCTGTTCCTGCCCCTTTAATTTTTGCCCCCATATTGGTAAGCAACGTGGCGACATCAATAATTTCAGGCTCCTTTGCGGCATTTTCGATGACCGTCCGACCTTTCGCCCGAACTGCTGCAAGCATAATATTGATCGTTGCCCCCACACTGACAACATCCAGATAGATGCGGGCTCCAGTGAGCTCGTCCGCCCGTAAGTAAATCGCTCCCTGCTCATTGGTTACACTGGCTCCGAGTGCTTCAAAGCCTTTAATATGCTGGTCAATGGGCCTTGGTCCAAGATGGCATCCGCCAGGAAGGCCGATCACTGCTTTTTTAAAGCGGCCTAGCATCGCTCCCATTAAATAATAGCTGGCACGCAGTTTTTTGACTTTTCCATTTGGCAAAGGCATCGAGATCATTGAGGATGGGTCGACCGTCATTTCTTCATCAGAAAATTGGACCTTGCCGCCGATTTCCTCAAGAAGGTCTTTTAGGAGTGTCACATCCGATATATCTGGTAATCCCTCTATTGTTACAGGAGAGTCAGCTAAAATCGTCGCCGGAATTAAGGCTACTGCACTGTTTTTAGCGCCGCTAATCCTTACGGTTCCTTTTAACGGATAACCGCCGGCAATCATAAGTTTTTCCATTTTCTACTCCTTTCTTGCCTTAATCTTTACCATGAATGGTTTATGGGCAAATAGGTTGCTCTATTTAGATATTTTTTCCAATAAAAACAGACATATTCCGACAATCGTCTAATTTATAGTTTACACGATAAACCAAATTTCATGTATGGTATTTAAAAAAAGTTAACAGAAAATGAAAAAACTTTTTCGCTTTCGCAAACGTTTTATGTTGTGGAATTTGTCTTGTGGATTCTGAGTTTTTTTGTGGTGTAAGGGCTTGTCTGGGTTTTTATTTTTCCCAGAAAAGCCCTTTTATGGAATTGAAAATTGGCTGTGTTGATTAGCCTGCTGATTTGTGCTCCAGGCGCTTCGCTTTCCGCGGGCGTTCCGGGGAGCCTCCTCGGTGCTAACGCACCTGCGGGGTCTCCCCAGCCCCGTACTCCCGCAGGAGTCTTCGCGCCTTCCGCACAAATCAACAGAGCAAAAAATCACAAAACTTACACAACACAGCCAAATATTACGCGTTTGTACGGCTGCTCCAGTCTTTTAGGAATGCTTCGATTCCTTTGTCTGTTAATGGATGTTTTGTTAAAGACATTAAGACTTTAAATGGAATGGTGGCAATATGTGCTCCTCTTAGGGCTGCTTCGGTTACGTGCATTGGGTGGCGGATCGATGCTGCAATAATTTCAGTTTCAATTCCATGAACAGCAAAGATCTCCGCAATTGTTGAAATTAAATCCAGACCATTTTGACCGATATCATCCAGGCGGCCAAGGAATGGTGAAACATATGTTGCACCAGCGCGGGCAGCTAGCAAGGCTTGGTTTGCATTAAAAATAAGCGTTACATTTGTTTTAATGCCTTCCTGTGATAATGCATGCACCGCTTTTAAGCCATCTGGAGTCATTGGAACTTTCACAGTAATATTTGAAGCAATTTTAGCTAGCTCTTTTCCTTCTTTGATCATTCCTTCAGCATCAAGGGCAATGACTTCTGCACTTACTGAACCAGGTACAAGGTCGGTGATTTCTTTTAAACGGTCATGGAAGGAAACGTTTCCTTCTTTGGCCACAAGCGTTGGGTTGGTTGTAACACCTGCTAAAAGTCCAAGTGCATAGGCCTCACGAATTTCATCGATATTAGCTGTGTCAATAAAGAATTTCATTTTTCTTCCTCCAAGATTCAGTTTATTTCAACAATTTTGTCACCTTTTAGAAAACAAGCTGAAACCGCCCTCTTGAATAAAGGACGGTTCCGATTGTTATTTCTCAACAATTACGCTTTATTTGAAGAACCAAATTCGCGAATTTTGCCAATAACCGTTTGTTTAATTACTTCGCGGGCAGGTCCTAAGTATTTCCGTGGATCATAAACTTCAGGGTCTGCAGCTAGAACTTCACGAACCTTTTTGGCTGAAGCAATTTGGTTTTCTGTGTTTACATTAATTTTTGCCGTTCCAAGCGAAATGGATTTTTGAATATCATTTGTTGGAATTCCTGTACCGCCATGAAGTACTAATGGCACACCAGTAATTTGGCCGATTTCTTCCATTTCTTTAAAGCCTAAATTTGGCTCACCTTTGTATGGACCATGGACAGATCCAAGTGCTGGAGCAAGGCAGTCAATGCCTGTTTCCTTTACAAGTCTTACACATTCTTGTGGATCTGCATAGATAATGCTTTCGCCGACAACGTCATCTTCTTGTCCGCCGACTGTGCCTAATTCTGCTTCAACCGAAATACCTTTTGAATGTGCATAATCGACAACTTTTTTGGTGATTTCGATGTTTTCTTCAAATGGATGATGGGACGCATCAATCATTACAGATGTAAACCCGGCATCCACCGCTTCTTTACATTTATCAAAACTTGAGCCATGGTCAAGATGAATAGCTACTGGAACAGTAATTTTCAAATCTTCCATTAGGCCTTCTACCATTTTTACAATTGTTTTAAAACCGGTCATATAGCGACCAGCGCCTTCAGAAACACCTAGAATAACTGGTGACTTTTCTTCTTCAGCTGCCTGAAGAATTGCTTGTGTGAATTCTAAATTGTTGATGTTGAATTGACCAACAGCATAGTGGCCCGCTTTCGCTTTATTCAGCATCTCCGTCATTGAAACTAATGGCATTTCTTTTCCTCCTTAATATTGGCTGGCATCCTTTCAAAAAACAGGGATTTCCATATAAAGAGTTTCCTTTACATTTCAAAATTATGTATCCTTTTAGACCTTTGTAGAAAAGATTGACAGCCACTCAAAGTTCATCTGTTATCATATCAAAACAAATGAAAGAATGCCATAAAAGGTACTTACATTTGTCAACAATCCCAGTGAAAACGCTTATCAATTCGTGTTTTGCGGGAGATTATTTTTAACAGCCGTGCGGATATCATCAATATCAAATGGTTTGGCAAAATGAGTGATGGCACCCAGGTCTTTTGCTTCTTGAATCATGTCAAGTTCCCCATAGGCTGTCATGATGATCACGCGAATGTCCGGCTCAATGACTTTCATTCTTTTTAAAATTTCAATGCCATCCATTCCGGGAATTTTCATATCAAGCAAAACGAGGTCAGGCCTATTGTTTTTTACGACCTCGAGTGCTTGAAGACCATTTGCCGCCTGGAAGGTTTCGTACCCTTCTTTTTGAAAAACTTCATTTAGCAAAATTCTGATCCCAAATTGGTCATCCACGATTAATATTTTCTCTTTCATCTTGCCACCTCTTCCTACGTATCTTAATCTGTATTATATACTTCTATTTTAATTTGTATTTTCCTTCCTTCGACATGTGTCAATTTATGCATTTTCCTTTGGTCGGGTATAATAAACACGTAAAAAGTGTTTTACAGGAGGTTTTTATGTTAAAAATGTTTTCCACCCAATTAAGTGGTTTGTTCAAAAAAATCGCCGAAGAGGAAGAATACCAAATCGAGGATGCTGCCCGTCTTCTCTCCCAGGCACCTGCGGGAGATGGCTCTATTTACATATTGGGAACCGCTGAAATGAAAGGGATAGCCTATGAGGCAACGGAAGGGGCTGAAGCACTTCGTTATACAAAAATTATTTCTGATCCTCATTTGACGGCCATTTCCGCTGCGGACCGCGTCTTGCTGCTATCACGGTTTTCAACGGATGAAGAAGCGGTGAGACTTGCTTTTTTGTTAGCTGAAAAAGGGATACCCTTTGTTTCGGTGTGCTCGGTTTTAGATGAAGAAGAACCAGGCCAGCTGGCAACCTTAGCCGATGTCCATATTAATCTACATTTAACAAAAGGGCTCTTGCCTGATGATGAAGGCAACCGCTACGGCTTTCCATCCTCAATGGCCGCTTTATTTGTCTATCATGCCCTGAAGTTTACCGTTGACGAGATCTTGGCGGAGTACCTATAAATTTTTCGAGTGGGTTGGGTGGGCTTTGCACGATTTCCGATGGGGAATGCACGATTTTCGGGATGACTTGCACGGTTTCCGTGGACCTTTGCACGTTTTTAAGTGTGCTTTGCACGGTTTTCCAAATGCTGTAAAATAGCTAGCACTTTTTTGCGTTATGAACCTTTTTCGAAGTGTTACGAGCAATTTTTCTAAAAGTATGAACCATTCTTCTAAAGTTATGAACCATTTTCAACGAGTTATGAGCATTTTGCCATTATATGTAAAAAAGCCAGTCTCCGCACGATCGAGACTGGCTTTTTTCAATCCTATTTATTTAAGCTCGCATTGATAAACTCACGGAATAGCGGCTGTGGACGGAGCGGTCTGGAAACAAGCTCTGGGTGGAACTGCGATGCTACAAACCATGGATGGTCTTTAAGCTCGATAATTTCCACTAAACGTCCATCTGGGCTTGTCCCTGAGAAGACAAAACCGGCATTTTCCATCGTCTGACGGAATTCATTATTAAACTCATAACGATGACGATGGCGTTCGTACACCACTTCTTCTCCGTAAGCCTCGAATGCTTTCGTGTCTTCTGCAAGGCGGCATGGGTATAAACCAAGTCGAAGCGTTCCGCCTAGGTTTTCAATATCCTTCTGCTCTGGCAGGAGGTCAATGATTGGATACTTTGTATCCGGATCTATTTCAGCCGTATGTGCTCCATTTAGGCCAAGCACATTGCGGGCAAATTCGATGGTAGCCAGCTGCATGCCCAGGCAAATGCCCAAGAATGGCTTTTTATTTTCACGCGCATATTTGATCGCATGAATTTTCCCTTCAATACCGCGGTCACCGAAGCCGCCAGGAACAAGAATTCCATCGGCATCTTCAAGAAGTTCATTCACATTTTCTGCTGTTACATCTTCGGAATTAATCCAATTTATTTCAATGTCTGTATCATATTTATATCCGGCATGACGCAAGGCCTCAACCACTGAAATATACGCATCCTGAAGGGAAACATATTTTCCGACTAACGCAATTTTTGTTAGCTTTGAAAGGTTCTGCACTCTAGTGACTAATTGCTTCCACTCCGTCATATCAGCTTCTTGTGTGATCAATTTTAAATGGTCACAAACAATTTGGTCCATATTTTGCGCTTGCAGGGCTAATGGAATTTCATAAAGCGTATCGGCATCCGCACATTCAATCACGGCGTCTTTATCAATATCGCAGAATAAAGCAATTTTATCCTTCATATCTTGAGAAATCGGCATTTCTGTCCGAAGCACGATAATGTTTGGCTGAATTCCAATGCTGCGCATTTCTTTTACACTATGCTGTGTTGGCTTTGTTTTCAGTTCGCCGGCAGCTCTGATATATGGAACCAAGGTACAATGAATGTACATGACATTATCGCTGCCCAAATCACCTTTAAGCTGGCGGATGGCTTCAAGGAATGGCAATGATTCGATATCCCCAACGGTTCCGCCAATTTCAGTAATAACCACATCGGCATTCGTTTCCTTACCGGAGCGCGTTACTCGTTCCTTGATTTCATTGGTAATATGCGGGATGACCTGAACGGTTCCGCCTAAATAATCACCGCGGCGCTCTTTTTGCAGGACGCTCGAGTAAATTTTTCCAGTTGTTACGTTGTTGTATTTGGTTAAATTGAT
>JAUZQA010000233.1 GCA_030705665.1 Bacillota bacterium | reverse complement strand
TAGATTGTATCTATATAAAAAATAAAATATAACCATTTTACTTTCGATAAAAGCGGTCATAAACTTGGGTTAGATAGTGAAAGACATATAGAACTTGGTATTCATGATTCTAAAATGAAAGGAAGTAAACAAAGTTCTATGCTGGAATATCGGTAGTTGGAAACAAAGTCAAATACATGATTATGTCGTCAATTGTCGGAATATTGATGAAAAAGAAGAAAAACCCTTTGCATAGCGATTAATGTCACTCGATAAAGTAAGTCGAAATTTATAATGAAAAATCTTAAGGATTTTTTAGGAGGAAAATTAAAAATGGTTACATTTACAAGTCTTAATGAATTAGAAACTACTAACAAAGCCCTGGAGGATCTTAAAAAAGCTTATCCGGATCTTTTTGTAAAATTTTTAGATGCTGTAAATCTTACTCGTGCATTTCAGTTTAAATATCATTATATGGTCTCATTAATTTTGAATGAAGATCCTGGACAAGATAAACCAAACTATGTCTATGGCTCCGTACTCCGCCTATATAAAAGAGAAGTGCAAAAGCTTAAAGATGATGTTAATTTCCATGTTTTAGAACAGTTCTTTATTGAAAACAAAAATATGGATTCTACAAAGATTTGTCTTTTAGCTTTAGGCATGGCTCCTGATACACTAGTCGGAACATCTTTCTTTAAGTAAACGAATCAAAGTGTGCAACATCTTTTAAAGATGTTCCAATAATATCATGCTTATTTCATTTTATTACTCATCCTCTTTTGAGCCTGACCCCATTACAGGGGTTAGGTATTTTTTTGCCATTGAATAATTTTTATAAAATTCATATAATAATTTTACATTTTCTTAAAACTGGCTCAAAATAGAGTTAAGATACATGTATTAATATAAGAGATGGCGATAAAGTTTTCATATTCATAATAAAGGGGAAGAGAATGATGAAACATGCCTTTTCTAAATTTGAAGTCCATATCTTTAAATATGTGAATCAACATTTTGATAAAAAAAAGTTAAATTTCTTTTTTCGGACCATTACACATTTGGGCAGTGCTGTCTTTACAATTGGGATCATGATCATTTTAATGATTTTTACCTCTAAAGAAACAAGAATGGCTGCTTTCGCAAGTGCGCTTGCCTTAGCCCTTAGTCACTTACCTGTACAAATTGCCAAAAAGCTTTTTCCGCGAAAAAGACCGTATTTGACCTTGGAAGAAACAAGATTTCCAGCAAATCCGCTTCAAGACCATTCTTTTCCTTCAGGACACACAACGGCGTTTTTTTCAATCGTAATTCCGTTTGTCTTTCTAAATCCAATCCTTGCAGCCCTTCTTATTCCATTAGGGATTTGTGTTGGGATCTCAAGAATATATTTAGGACTTCATTATCCTTCAGATGTCTTGGCTGGCGCTTTAATAGGATCATTATTTGGATATCTTGGCTTTTTCTTGTTGATCATTCACTAACCTTTTTAAAAAATCAACAACTGAACTTCTTTGATAAAAAAATAGACGGCTTGTCCTGCAAAGATGATCCCCCAAATGAACGCCGGAATGAAGACAGTGGAGCGTGATAAATGGGCAGCATCACCGGAATCATCAGGACGTGTAAGGCTTAAGTATAAAATAGTTAGTGCCGATAACACAGACTGTATAACAACAACAGCAGTAATAAAATAAACAAATGGCTCTTTTAACGATATATTTTGAAACATCACATAATAGGTAATCGCCCCAAAACTGATGGCCCAAAAAAAGCCGTAAAGATTTCGAATCCAGAGAAAAAAGGCAACGACTAAGAGACTGCACCATCCTAAAAGAACGTAACTGCTATAGCCATTCTTCAAGGCCCAAACCATAATAAAGCCGCAGATTGATGAAAATGGATATCCTGCAAGGGCTGTAAAATTTTGCGCAAGCCGCCCTGAATGTGCTGTAACAGCAGTTCCTTCCGTATTCGCAAATAAAGAGATTGAACGAACATGACCCCCAAATATAAGCGCCATTAAAGCGTGTCCGACTTCATGAATAAATGTATTAATCACAGCAACATATTTCCCGACAACAGGAACAATTCCTAATAAAAAGGCTCCTATTAAATAATAAAAAAATATATGCATGCATCTTCACTTTCCTTCAATAAAGTAAAAAGCAGAAACCAGTATAACCGGTTTCTGCTTTTATATTCTAGTCCTCTTGTTTCCCATCGTCAAAAAATTCCTCTAGCTTGATAAATTCAGGAGAGGTGTGTGTGGCCATAATCCCGTGATAACTGATATCCAAGCCAAGTTCTTCTTCTTCAGAAGTTGCACGAATTGGCACCCACAATTTAATGACTTTCAAACCAGCCCACGTTAATAAAAATCCCCAAATACATAAAATCGCTAAACCAAGAATTTGAATTCCAAGTAAATGGAAGCCGCCACCAGTGAATAGTCCGCCATTTGTTGAAAATAATCCAACGGCAATGGTCCCCCATACTCCTGATGCGGCATGGACTGGAAACGCCCCTACAGGGTCATCAATTTTCCTTGCCTCAAGCCAATTAGTCGCCGTCATCATCAACAAACCTGAAACAATCCCGATCAAAATGGATGACTGATCACTTACAAATGCACAGCCTGCGGTAATACCAACAAGACCAGCTAACGAACCATTTATAACAGATGGCGCATCTGAACGCCCATAACGAAATAAAGTATAAATCAACATCGTCGCACCGCCTGCAGCAGCCGAAAGCATGGTTACAATAGCAATATGCCCAATACGTACATCAGTTGCTTGCAAGGTGCTTCCTGCATTAAACCCAAACCAGCCGAACCATAGCAAAAATGCCCCTACAGATGCCAGCGGCAGGTTACTCGGCAGTGCAATCGTACTTGAACCTTCTTTTGTGAATTTCCCTTTCCTTGGTCCAACCAGGATCGCTGCTGCCAATGCTGAAAAGCCGCCCAAAGCATGAATCACCGCCGAGCCTGCAAAATCTTCAAACCCTAACTTCTGTAACCAGCCGCCACCCCATACCCAGTGACCTGCAATTGGATAAATAAACATAGTCATCAGTATAACATAGAGCAGATAAGCGCGAAAATTTATTCTTTCAGCAACCGCACCGGAAACAATAGAAATAACTGCTATAACAAACGCACCTTGGAACAGCCAAAATGTATCTTTAGATACTGAAAGGTGTAAATAAGAGAAATCACCTTGAAGCATGAATCCACTCTTGCCAATGATGCCAAGAAAATCACCGCCATACATTAGAGCAAAGCCAACAAGATAATAACAAAGTGTCCCAATAGTGATATCTGCAAAAACCTTCATGATGATATTAACACTATTTTTCGATCGGACAAAGCCTGCCTCTAACAAAGCAAAGCCGCCTTCCATTAATAGGATCATTGCGGCCGTTAGAACCACCCAAACTGTATTCAAACCAAAGTCTAAGGCTTGCATGCTCATACTTGGCGGCCCTCCTTTTCTTTCCACGCTTTTATTTCATCAATCATAAATGTTGGCAGGACGATTTGCTCCACATCAGGGTCTCCCTGTATCAAAGAAAGGATCCGCTCCAATTGTGAAACCCGAATTTTAATCTTCTCAATAGTATTAAATCTTTCCTTTACATTTACAATGTATTCTACTGCTTGCTGATGGCTGGCTGGACGTCCTGTGAAAAACTTTCGTACAGGAGATAATGATTGATACCAGACCTCATGTGCCCTTCTTGTCTGCTCGTACTTTTTGATTTTTTCCTTTATACCATTTATTTCTTTTTCTTTATGAATCTTGATATCTTGTAAAATCTTGACTAATTGTTCTGAAGAAAACTGAAAAACAATTTGATTATAAACTTCGTCCACAACAACCATGTCATATCTCCTCACATAATTTGTTACTTAGTCTGATTATATGTGTTATTTTTTCTCACGTCAATAATGACAGGAATAGAATTATAGGATTAGTTATTACCAGTTTAATGAAAAAAATGGGGCAGTTCGCTCACTGACCCATTTTTACGCACTTTGCAATCCATCTATTGTTTTGAGGCGTATCGTGGATTTGCAGCTCTTACCAAATCTCCATATTCCGATTTTAATTCTTCGAACGCTTTCAATACATTTTCAGGAATATCAACATGTGCAATATAATTTTTTCCGTTAGGACCATATCCATCGGCATCATCCAATAATCTCGGAATTTCTCCCATCAATAAAGAAATATATCTTTCTAAGCCCCACATCCCCCAAATACCTGATGGTTCAATTACTATTTTTTCACTTTTTACTTCAACTCTCACCTTATACGAAGCAAAATTTATTACTGCAACTTTTGAATCCTGGAGATATTTGCGAAAGCCAGCATCCATCCTGCGCTGCATCGTTGAGTCTTGTACAATAATAATATTGTTTGGGGAAAGCTTATTTTGTTTCATAACTTCTAAAGCGAAAGTAATGTTATTTCCACAATTCGTTGAATTACGCTCTATCAAAATTTTATCAATATCATATTTCCGTTTTAAATACTCACTCATAATATCTGCTTCCATTTTCCCTGTCGTTTCTATTTCAGGAAAAACATTATGGATTGCTCGACGTAAACTTTCTGTCGTATGTCCTTCTCCACCAACAATCATAAAATTTTTGGCAATATTGTTTGAGATGGCTTCACCCACTACGTCACAGCCATATGCTATACTGCCGCCAAATAAAATCAGCAAATCAGTTTGTGAAACCTTATATTTTTCGGCTAAAGCATTACTCGACAATGTATCGATATCTCTTTTTCCAAGAAAGTCATTTAAAATGTTTATATTTTCAGCAATTTTATATAAATCCACTCAACGACCTCCAATAATTTTCTCTTTTTTCGCTTGAATTTTCATGTCCAATTTCTCACTTACAAAAGTAGAACCAAGGATCAGTATTCCTCCAATGATTTGAACGATACTCATGCTTTCTCCTAAAAAGATCGCGGCCATAATGACAGCTGATATAGGATCGATATAACTTAAAACGGCAATAGTTTGTCCGGATAATTCTTTTACAGAGCCAAAATACATATAATAAGCAAAACCAGTATGGACAATTCCTACGATAAAGATCAGTACGATTGATTTGGAATCCAGCCCTGAAAAATCAAAATGATCCCTTACCATCACATATGGCAAAAGCACCAAAGCAGAAACCAATAATTGTATCAATGTTGTTTCAAACCCGGATAAGTTTTTAATAAATTTATTCATTAAGATTACACTTGAATAAAGAGCAGCTGCCATTAATCCATATAAAATTCCAAGCGGGTGATTATAGGAGGTACCTGCGGAAGAACCGCCAATATTCACTACCAGGAACAACCCCGCCATTGCTGCTAATATACACCCCGTCTTCACTGGTGTAAGTTTTTCTTTTAGTACAAATGGCGCCAAAACCATCACAAATACTGGGGCAAAGTAATAACTTAATGTGGCATTCGATATCGTTGTATACCGATAGGCTTCAAACAACAAAATCCAATTAAAGCCGATAGCCGCACCGGAAAGAATAAGCAGAATCAGGTTTTTTTTCATTGATTTAAGAGAAATCTGCTGTTTAGCAAACAAGCTTGCAATAATCAAGAAAATACTGCCGATTACACCTCTCAGAAAAGCAATTTCACTCGAGGAAAGATGGATTCCTTTGACAAAAATTCCAATACTCCCGAAAATCAGCATGGCTGTTATAATCTTATATTTACCCTTCACATCTAACCTCTCCCATTAACTCTGGTGCCGTTTTGCAAAACGATGCATCTCTAAAGATTGTTTACTAATATAGTATCCTATTTTCGAAGTAATTTTAAATATATCTCTATAGAAAGAAAAAAATTCCTCCAGATTTGAAGGAATGTTTATTTTAATATATAACTTCTATTTAACACCAGTGAAAATCCTAATTGCATCTCTTAAAAATTCGGCTGTGCCCGGCTGTTCTTTATCATAGTTTGCTTTGAATCTTTCATCATCGACATACATCTGGGCAAGACCGGCATGTGCCTCCTTACTGTATTGACTCCAATAATAGCAGAGCCATTCTTTGTGTAATTGAGCTGCTTTTTGTGCTAATGGGCCTGCGGGATCACCTGCTGCAAAAGCCTGAGTCAACGTTGCTTTCATTTGCTCTTCTAATCCCGTTACTTCCTTATATTCTTCTTCTGTCATGTTCATTAGTTTGGCATTGGATTGCTCCACTGCTTCCTTGCCATATTTTTCGCTTGCTTCCTTGCCGTACTTTTCCTCATTGTCTTCAATCATTTTTTTCTTAAAGCCTTCGAACTTTTCTTTATTTGACATGGAGATTCTCCCTTCTGAATGCTCAATCGTTTTTTCTACATTGGCAATTAACAAATCTAATTGCGCCCTTCTTTCTAGGAGTTTTTCCCGATGTTCTTTCAGTGCGCTTGCCCCATCAAAGGTAGGATCCGTTATGATTTTCTTTATATCCTCCAAGCTGACACCTAATTCTCTATAAAAAAGAATTTGCTGCAGACGGTCAACTTCCCTTTGACCATAGATCCGATATCCTGATGAATTGATTCTTGCCGGCTTAAGAATCCCTATCTCATCATAATATCGGAGCGTTCTTGTGCTGACTCCTGCTAATTTCCCTAGGCTTTGCACTGTAAATTCCATCTTTTGATAACCCCCTGATTACACGATATACCTTTACGTAACGTGAAGGTCAATTACTTTTTGTAAAAATTTTTCTGGAATTAAATGCAATCAAACCCTATTTTTCTACCGTTTTTTCGATTATGTTTGTGCTGATTGTAATGATGAGTGTGATGGAGATTTT
>JAUZQA010000232.1 GCA_030705665.1 Bacillota bacterium | reverse complement strand
GTAAACAATGTTCAAGAAGTGTACCTGTTTCCTCAGAAACTACCGTATTTTCGTAGCGTTCCAATTCTTCTTCTCTGAGCACATCACTATGCAAAAATGGAACGATTTCATCAAGAATCGTTTTATCTCCTGTTTGTTCAATGTATCGTGATACTGTATATGGCAGCCATAACAGGTCATCTGAGAATTTAGTGCGAATTCCTTTATCTGTTTCTTGGTGCCACCAGTGCTGTACATCGCCTTCTTGGTATTGGTGAGCGGCATTGATTAGTATTTGTTTTCTTGTGATCGACGGATCAACATGTAAAAATGCAAGTGAATCCTGCAATTGATCCCGAAATCCAAAAGCCCCTCCTGCTTGATAAAAAGCAGTTCTTGCCCATAAACGACAGGCTAGTGTTTGATAAAGGAGCCAGCCATTCATCATAATATCCATTGCCCGATCTGGTGTCTTAATTTGTATCTGACCGAGTGTCTTTTGCCAATATCGATTTACATTTGTGATCGTATTAGTGAAGGCTGATGGTTGACTGTATTGGTTAATTAACCTAAAAACCTCTTCTTTTGAAGCTTCACAACCCATTAATAGCGTTAACGTAATCTCTTCTTCTGCTTCCAGATCAACAACTGTTTGTAAAGCACTGCAGGTATTTGAAAAAGTACCCGCCCGCTTAGAAAGATTCTTTTTTAAAAGTGCTGCAGGTAAGTTTAATGTTCCACCATTCCCAATAAATTCTGAACGGTCACCTGTCCAGCTATACGCCAATTTCCCATTATCATCTGGGCTCGCTATGTGCATGAAAGTGATAGCGTCGCGAAAAGTTTCTTGGTAAGCATTCCGAGCAAGCAACGCTCGATGATCTTCATTCCATTCGCTAACGATATAAGGTGCCTGCATTTCCCGGGTTACTCCTAAAACCCATTCTGCATAATAGGTAACTGCTATTTGCCTTCGTTCATTACTTGTATTACGTAAAGTTAGTTTGATTATTTTCAATGTATCATTAAGTGGAACAGTCATTTCCATCTTATGGACTACATCCCCATCTAACTGTTCAAACCGACTAAAGCCCTTTCCATGCGTAACACGGTACGTAAATTGGTCCCCGGCAGGTTTTGGAGCCGCTGACCAAATTTGATCCGTCTGAAGATCCCGAAAATAAATACACTCTCCTGTTTGATCAAGGACAGGATCATTTGTCCAAGGTGTCAGCTTACATTCCCTGGAATTTTGCCACCAGGTATACCCCGTACCAAAATCTGTGATCAGGCAGCCAAAACGTTGATTTGCAATAATATTGCTCCAAGGTCTTGGTAAATAGGCACCTGGTTGAACCAAAATTTGATAGGCTTGACCATCTTCAACAAAACCACCCCAACCATTAAAGAATTCTCTTTCCAGATCAGGATTTGATGTTAGTGTTCCTTTAGGCACTTTTATTCTAACCGTCGGCACATGTTCTGGAGCATGTTGCGAAGCTCCTTCTTCACGCAATTGGGCGCTAATGCTTGGGCCGCCAGCCTTTAATTCAACACGTGCTGTTGCACGTAGTAAAATTCGTTCTTCCTCTGAAAGCTGTTCTGCTTTCAGTCCAATGATTCGCTTCAAATCTCCCATACCTTTTGCTGCTAGTTGATCCCTTAAGAGATTCATCAACTGATCTTGATAGCCGCCGATTGTTTCATCCAGGACTACTAGATCAACTTCCATCCCCAATAGACATAAGTATTGATGCTGGCATGCTAATAAAACGATAAATGGTAAATCGGCGAGATGATCAATTGTTACCATGACAACCGGAACATCACCGCTAACCCCATGCGACCATAATGATGATTGACCCAGTTTATTCTGTTCGATTGCAGCACTTCGTAACGACGTAAGTGGCGGTGTAAAAAGAAGTCTGCCCGCCAGCATTTGAGCGATTGTTGCTTGCTCTTGTGTTAAATGCCTGTGGCGAAGATCGATTTGCGAGCGAACCCACGCCATATGAAATGTTCTTTCGGCACGATTTGGCGATCGTAACTGTTCAATCATATCTAGCGCCTTTTCCTTACTTTCTGCTGCACCAGTAATAATGAAAACAGTAACAGATTCATCTGGAGGTATATGAATTCGCCGTCTCATGATGAAAGCAGGATCTACAACAGATCCAACTAGACCCCGTAGACGCGAATGGGTCGCCTTTGGTTTTTGCAAAGAGTAACCTCGGCCGATAAATTTTGCCCGATCGGTTTCAAATTCATAATCTCCACTTTCATCACCTTCAACATATACAGAATGAACTGCCCATGCTTCTTGCTCCTCATCCTCACGCCTTCTTTTTTTTGCGAGCAAGCACTGTAAATCTGCTTCATGGCTTGTTTCAATAAACAATTTGCTGAATGCTGGATGCGCATTAACCGCGGAAGGTTCAGCTAATGCCAACTCAAGAAACGTTGTCACCTCTAAGATTCGTTCTTCATCACTGTTATTGACTAGCTTAAGCCGCCGAACCTCCGCGTCCATATCAGAAGATACCGTAATTTCAAGTTTTGATGTGATATCACGATAACTTCCTTCATAGACTGTTTGATCCAAACGGAATGTTGATTTCCCATCCTGGACATTTTGACATGGAAATCTCGTTAAACTCCAAGTATCGTCTTTTGTAACGTCATGCATATAAATGATTGGGCCAGAGGTTTCTACTACAGGGTCTTCGATCCATCTTGTAATGGAAAGACCATTCCATGTTAACATTCCTGTCCCATTGGTAGCGCTGATGCTTGTCATTCGGCTGTTAGACAAAACATTTACCTCAGGTACCAATGTTTGTCCAGTAAATGTTCGTTCAGTATGGGTCACAGGTCCTTCGAAGACAGGGAAAGATTTTTTAAGACCAATCGGTTCTTCGATGAAGGCTGTTTTTTCCGGTATACGTTCTTGTAATAATAAATCTGCCGCCCGTACACGTAAATCAGCATGAAACCGTTTAATCATCATTTCATCAGTTAAAAGATTTGCCAAGGTTAACATGCTCATCCCTTGATGGTGGGCCATATAACTTTTTATCACTTGATACCGTTCACCTTTTGGCATTCTTCCCGTTGTAAAATCGACTGCTTCAAAATATCCAAACTCACCTTTAGCATCTAATTTTTCAAATTGCTGCAAAGCATCAAGAGCGGCAGTCCCCGCAAAAGGCAATGACATGATCGTTGCATATGGTGCAACCACGAGATTTTGACCTAATCCGCGGTCCAGGCCAACTCCCGGAACACCAAATGCACGGTATTGATAGTTCAGTTGATAGTCAAACGCATAGTAACCGCTTTCTGAAATTCCAAACGGGATTTGATATTTTTCAGCATAATTTCGCTGTTTTTTCACAACTCCCCGGTAAGTAGAATCCCAGATCGTATTTTGATATGTTCGCATGATCAGGCTAGGCATTAAATACTCAAACATCGTACCCGACCAAGATAACAGGATTTTATGTTTATCCGAAACAGTCATCGTCCTAGCTAATGAAAACCAGTGTGAAGCTGGGATTTGCCCCAGAGCTATCGCTACAAAACTAGCTTGTCTGGCTTCTGATGCGAGTAAATCATATAGAGTCGTATCCTTCTGATTTGTATCTACATGATACCCGAGTGAAAACAAGCGCTCATCAGGATTGTACAATGATTCAAAATTGGTTTGCTCTGTAATTTGATCAATTTCAAGAACAAGCCCATGGATGGTCTTTGCGTATTCCGGCTCCTGTTCTGCACAGTCAAGCAGTCCTTGGCGAAGAACCATTAAATATCCAATGAAATTTCCTGAATCAACTGTTGAAACATACCTTGGAAAAAGCGGCTTGGCAGAGCATGTGTCGTACCAATTTAATAGATGTCCATTCCACTTTTCCATTTTATTAATTGTTTCGAGCGTTGAGCCGATTCTAGTTAACATTTCAGATGTATCAATGAATTCCAAATCCCGCGCTGCCATCACTGACGCTAAATAGAGCCCAATATTTGTTGGCGAAGTTCGATGTGCAATGGTTTCCTTTGGACCTGGATGGTATTGTACATTATCCGGCGGAAGGTACGATTCCTGTTCCGTGACATAGCGGTCATAAAATGACCAAATTTTTAATGCCAGGTCTTTAAGTTTGGGACTAGCATCTCCAAGCCATTCCTGGGAAGCAGTCTTTTGCGGTTTA
Source organism: Bacillota bacterium (assembly GCA_030705665.1). Next base: position 2,669 of record JAUZQA010000232.1, on the reverse strand, counting down.
TTAAACTCTTGAAAAATCGGTCGTGCCAAAAGTAATAAGAGGAAACCAATCGAGCCGGCGATCCAGCCATATTTTCCGCCAGATAGCAAAGAAACCGCAACAAAAATAATTCCGGCAACATATCCTGCTTCCTCGTACATAAACATTTTGCCATTTGCAGAACGGCGATCTGTTTTTGCAGATGGCACCCATTCCAGCATGTTCTTCTTGCTGACAAATATGCGATAGAGAGTCCTGACTATGGCATCAAGTGCAAGCACAGCGGAAAAAGGCAGTGCCAAAAGCTTTAGAAAACACTGTTTAAAACTTGCGGCTAAACTAGTTAAGTTTTGACCAAATACTACGGCCAGAATATCAAGCAAAAATGGCATAAAGATTGTAACAACTACAATCGTTTCCCATACCCAACCTCTTCCAGGGAGAGTATCTATCCCTAGAATGGCAGTGATAAAGAGGGCAGGGGCCATCAGACTACGACGCAAATTATCGATAATTTGCCAGCGTGTTAATCCGCATAAGTCAATTTTTTTACTTTCACCAGAGCGATCCTTACAGCTTTTGCCCAGCCATTTGATCAACTGCCAGTCTCCACGTATCCAACGGTGCGCCCTTTGTTGGTAGGCATGAATTGTACCTGGATGTGATTCTACTACTTCAATATCAGAAGTTAATCCCGCCCTTAGAAAACCACCTTCCAGTAAATCGTGACTAAGGACGTGAAAATCTGGAATTCTGTTTACAAGGGTCTTTTGAAATGCCTCTACTTCAAATATGCCTTTACCTACAAAAATTCCTTGGCCAAATAGATCTTGATACGCATCGGAAACAGCAAAGGCATATGGATCGATTCCCGGCTTTCCAGAAAGAAGTGCCGAAAAACGCGATTTTTGGGTGGATTCAAAGCTGGAACCAATTCTAGGCTGAAGAACACCAAATCCTTCGACAACACTTGTTTCCTCAGCGTTTAATCGCGGCCGATTATATGGGAAATGAATCGTTCCCGCTAAACGGCTGACAATGCCAATTGGAAGCTGTGTATCGTGGTCAGTGGTAAACACATAGCGGACGGTTGGAAGGATTTCTGCCGGCCCATCTATGATTGAGAAACTTGTTTGTTTGTTTCCGTTGATTAACTCAACAAACTCAACAAGTTTACCTCTTTTCCGCTCCCAGCCCATATAAATGTCATCTACTGAATTGAAAAGCCGTTTTCGGTGAAATAGAAAAAATTTATTTTCACCATATTTTTTACGTAATTCGTTTATTCGTTTTCCTGCATGGGTCACAATTTCCTCGTCGTTCGCCATAACCTCGGATTTTGCATCAGCAAAGTCGGCCAAGATCGCAAAATAAATATTCTCCTGCCGATTTGCTAAATAATGAACAAGTAACCGATCAACTACGTCCTCTACCTCTTCAATACTTGACCAAATGATCGGCATTACTACCATCGTAGCCGCTTCTGCAGGTAACTTTTTGGAGTAATCATACCGTAAAAGAATGGTAGGACTACAGCATTTCACGATTAGGTCATGAATGAACGTGATCGTCCATTCACTCACAGGTAAAAGAAGAGCAAAAATAATCGCCGCCCATGCTAATGCCCTTATTGACATCCCATAGGAGACCCATTGACCAGCCAATAACATGAGCGCTGCGAACAAAATAATCGTACCGATTATATACGAAGCTGATGGTCTTCTGAGTACAGCCACCTGTGGGAGCACTCGAGGACGGGTTGAACGACATAGATCCTTTCGTAAAAGGCTAATCCCGTTGGGGTCAAGTAAATAATATGCAAGACAAGCTTCACGAGGTTGTAAGAATTCGCTCGTTTTATTGGATTTTGAAAGATCAATTGCCGTTTGGGCAACTAATGTTTCCGGAACATTCAGCTGATTGGCAATTTTTGCAGCGCGGCTGCGGAGTAGATCTCTGCTCACTAAATCCATTTGTTCAAAATCATGGTTTGGATCAGTAAGCAATATTTTTTCAAGTTTTGATATTTTTGTAAAGATCAACCGCCATGGTAAGCGTTCGATCAAATGTAAGCTCTGCACTAAGTAACCGCATGTTACCTGAAGTTCAGCTTGAAGCTGATGTTCCAGTGATACCATTTGTTCAAGATGTTTTTCGCTATTTTCCACATACGCTTTAAGCCATTCATGTACAATTTGAATATTTGGCTCCCATTCTCTTAAATGCTGGACAAAATGAACGATCTCAATTGGCCCTAGCGGGTTTTCTCGTGCTTCCCGTTCTAAAACAGTGCGAATTTTGTCATCAGACATATTTTTTGAACCAATTTCATCTAAAATGGAAGTGATTTTATGACATACGTTATGGCGATTCCGAACATCCCTCATGACTTCAGCCAATCGCCTAATAATAATAACTCGCATTGCATTAATGAGTGCCCAGCATTCCACATCTTTAAGGATCGAAACCTCTTGATAGGACATTATATAGTTTTCAAAAGAATGACTATCGTATTTCCCGCCTACATGTTCGAGGTAATCATTGCAAAGTTCGTATACTCTTGGCATACCTGTTGTGTTTAACCGAGGCAGCTTTTTAAGGATTGCACGAGGCATCTCTCGAACAACTACTTGGGCCTGCGTCTCAATAAAATTGATGTGGTCAAGCAGCCAATCTTCTGCCGGCTGAGT
>JAUZQA010000231.1 GCA_030705665.1 Bacillota bacterium | reverse complement strand
TAATTTGGGACCGTTTCTTGGCAAGTCAAATGGCACCAGCTGTTATGGATACAATGAGTGTAGATTTACAAAATGGAAATGTATTGTTCAGGGCTACAGGATCAAAGATAAAATTTCCTGGATTTATGAAGCTTTATGTGGAAGGAACAGATGATCAGGTAGAAGAGAAGGAAAACATGCTCCCAGAACTAAAAGAAGGCGATGAAGTCATCCAAAAGGATTTGGATCCGAAACAGCATTTCACACAGCCACCGCCAAGATATACCGAGGCAAGGCTGGTCAAAACGCTTGAAGAGCTGGGGATAGGCCGTCCATCTACCTATGCGCCAACACTGGACACGATTCAAAAAAGAGGTTACGTAACACTAGATAATAAGCGATTTGTCCCAACAGAGCTTGGCGAAATTATGTTAGAATTAGCGCTTGAATTCTTCCCGGAAGTTTTGGATGTCGAGTTTACAGCAAAGATGGAGCAGGAATTGGATGATGTTGAAGAGGGCAAAGTCCGCTGGGAAAAAATTATCGATGAGTTTTATAAGGAATTTGAAAAGCGTTTGAAAATCGCAGAAAAAGAAATGCAATCGGTTGAAATTAAGGATGAACCTGCGGGAGAAGATTGCGAACAATGCGGAAGCCCGATGGTATTTAAAATGGGGCGTTATGGAAAGTTTATGGCCTGCAGCAATTTTCCGGATTGCCGAAACACAAAACCAATTGTGAAGGAAATTGGTGTACCTTGTCCGAAGTGTAAAGAAGGCCAGATTATCGAAAGAAGAAGTAAGAAAAAGAGACTCTTTTACGGATGTATTCGATTCCCAGAGTGTGATTTTCTATCATGGGATAAACCTTTACCAAGAAGCTGTCCTAAATGTGAAGGCATGCTGGTTGAGAAGAAACTAAAAAAAGGTGTCCAAGTGCAATGTGTAGAATGTGATTACAAGGAAGAACCGCAAAGCTAAAGGAGTGAGCAGTGCTCACTCCTTTATTTTGAAACTTTGGACCATTTCAATCGTATATAAAATGATCCATGATGGACATGAATAAATTATTAGCGTAAAATAAAGCGGCAATACGATTTACGGAGGTCTGACATGAAAGATGTGACAATAAATGTAATAGGTGCCGGTTTAGCAGGCAGTGAAGCTGCCTGGCAGATCGCCAAAAGAGGGATAAAGGTTCGGCTGTATGAGATGCGGCCGGTTAAACAAACTCCCGCGCACCATACCGATAAATTTGCAGAATTAGTTTGCAGCAATTCATTAAGAGCGGATACTTTAACGAATGCTGTTGGTGTATTAAAGGAAGAAATGCGGAAACTTGACTCCGTCATCATTGCCTCAGCAGATGCCTGTTCTGTTCCGGCTGGCGGAGCTCTTGCTGTTGACCGTCATGAGTTCGCTTCAATGGTAACGGCTTCAGTGAAGAATCATGAGAATGTTACCGTGATCAATGAAGAGGTTACTGAAATCCCGGATGGTCCAACCGTTATTGCATCTGGCCCATTAACAAGCGAAAGTTTATCAAAAAGCCTAGAAGAGCTTACAGGTGAAGATTATTTGTATTTTTATGATGCAGCCGCGCCTATTTTAGAAAAAGACAGCATAAATATGGATAAGGTGTATTTAAAATCCCGTTATGATAAAGGGGAAGCAGCCTATTTAAATTGCCCTATGACAGAAGAAGAATTTAATCGTTTTTATGACGCTCTTATATCAGCGGAAACAGCAGAATTGAAAGAATTTGAAAAAGAAGTTTATTTCGAAGGCTGTATGCCGATTGAGGTAATGGCGAAGCGTGGTATTAAAACAATGCTTTTTGGACCGATGAAACCGGTTGGTCTTGAAGATCCTCGCACTGGAAAAAGACCGTTCGCTGTTGTTCAGCTCAGACAGGATGATGCGGCAGGTACTCTTTTCAATATTGTTGGCTTTCAAACCCATTTAAAATGGGGTGCCCAAAAAGAGGTTATTCGTTTAATCCCAGGCCTTGAGAATGTTGAAATCGTCCGTTATGGGGTCATGCATCGTAACACGTTTATTAATTCTCCCAAAGTTTTAGAGCCAACCTATCAATTCAAAGGCCGAAAAGATTTATTTTTTGCCGGACAAATGACAGGAGTAGAGGGATATGTAGAATCGGCTGCGAGCGGACTGATTGCCGGAATTAATGCTGCGAGGTATGCTATGGGAGAACAGCCGTTAGAATTTCCAGCTGAAACAGCTATGGGCAGTATGGCAAAATATATTACGACAGCAAACCCCGACCATTTCCAGCCAATGAATGCAAACTTTGGTTTATTTCCTGAATTGCCAGTTAAAATAAAAGGTAAGCAGGAAAGAAATCTCGAGCATGCAAACCGTGCATTGGGGACAATTCAGAACTTTGTGAAGGTTTTGTAAAATTTATTGCAAGGGCTTTTGAATTATGCTACTATTTAGTAGCCCTTGCGAAGAAAAAGGTTGGCAAATATGGACGTTTTATTAAAGTTATTTATTGAATATTTACAAATGGAGAGGAATTATTCAAAATATACAATTGAACATTATGAACAGATCATAAAGGAATTTTTTTTGTTCATGTCTGAGCAAGCAATAAAAGACGTTAATGATGTTCAATATTCAGACGCTAGGCTTTATTTAACCAAGCTCTATGAAAAAAAACTTGCGAAGAAAACAATGGCCAAAAAGATCTCCTGTTTACGGAGCTTTTATAAATTTTTACTTCGCGAAAAAATTGTTGATGCAAACCCATTCACGCTTGTGACCATTCCAAAGGCTGAAAAAAGGTTACCACAGTTTTTTTATGAAAGTGAGCTCCAATTGTTGTTTCAGTCTTGTGAAACTGAAACTGCACTGGGACAGCGAAATAAAGCCCTTCTTGAGCTTCTTTATGCGACAGGCACTCGCGTAAGTGAATGTTGTCAAATTCGGATATCTGAAGTGGATTTCTTTCTGTCAACTGTTTTAATCCATGGAAAAGGCCAAAAGGATCGGTATTTGCCGTTTGGCAGTATTGCGAAACAATCATTAGAACTTTACATAAACGGTGGAAGAAGAAAGCTGATGTCTGAAAAAAGTGATCATGATGTTTTATTTGTAAATCATCGAGGCGGTCCATTGACGGCAAGGGGAGTCCGAAATATCCTTAACAGCTTAATTGAAGAATCTGCGCTAAACGGACATATTCATCCCCATATGCTACGCCATTCATTTGCTACTCATTTATTAAATAATGGTGCGGATTTACGCTCGGTCCAAGAATTATTGGGGCACGCTTTTTTGTCTTCTACTCAGGTTTATACCCATGTAACAAACGAACGATTACGAAAAACGTATATGGAGCATCATCCTAGGGCATAAATGAAAAAAGTTTAAAACTAGACACATATACATTTTTTCTTTAATTTAAATAAGCTTTTCACGTTTTTATTAGGTATAACTCCGATAGGCCAGATGATAAAGGAGGAAATTCAATGTCTGAATTTCATGCAACAACTATATTTGCCATTCATCATAATGGACAATGTTCAATGGCAGGGGACGGACAGGTTACACTTGGAAATTCAGTTGTGATGAAACACACTGCAAGAAAAGTGAGAAAGATTTTTAATGGAAAAGTATTAGCTGGTTTTGCAGGCTCTGTTGCCGATGCTTTTACGCTTTTTGAAATGTTTGAAGGAAAATTACAAGAATATAATGGTAATTTGCAAAGAGCCTCAGTTGAACTTGCACAGCAGTGGAGAAGTGATAAAGTATTACGAAGGCTTGAAGCCATGCTGATTGTAATGAATCGTGAAGTTATTTTGCTAGTATCAGGGACAGGTGAAGTAATCGAACCCGATGATGGAATCTTAGCTATTGGTTCTGGAGGTAACTATGCTCTAGCTGCAGGACGCGCCTTAAAACAGTATGCTGGTGATCAACTTACTGCTAAAGACATCGCAAAAGCTTCATTGGAAATAGCAGCAGATATTTGCGTATTTACAAATCATAATATTATTGTGGAAGAGCTATAAACGGGAAGGAGTAGATATTTCATGGCAAATACAACGAATTTAACCCCCCGCCAAATTGTTGAAAGATTGGATCAATATATCATTGGACAAAAAGATGCAAAAAAGGCGGTAGCTGTTGCACTAAGGAATCGATATCGTAGAGAATTGCTTAATGAGAAGCTTCGAGACGAAGTAATTCCTAAAAATATATTAATGATTGGCCCAACCGGTGTTGGAAAAACCGAAATTGCCAGAAGGATGGCCAAAATTGTCGGTGCTCCATTTGTGAAAGTAGAAGCAACAAAGTTTACTGAGGTTGGCTATGTTGGCCGAGATGTTGAGTCCATGATCCGAGACCTTGTTGAAACTGCTGTCCGGCTGATAAAAGAAGAAAAGACGCAGAATGTCAAGGAACGCGCTGAGGAAAGTGCAAATCGCCGTTTAGTGGACTTGTTAGTTCCTGCTGCAAAAAAAACAAATAATTATAAAAATCCGCTTGAAATGTTGTTTGGCGGCGGAAATTCACAATCAGAACCTGAACATGAATCATCTGATGACTACTCCATAAATGAAAAAAGAAAGATCGTTAAAGGAAAACTTGAACTAGGGCAGTTGGAAGATGAAATCGTTACCGTTGAGGTAGAAGAGCAAGCACCTTCTATGTTTGATATGCTTCAGGGCTCTGGTATGGAACAAATGGGAATGAATATGCAGGATATGCTTGGCGGTTTACTTCCGAAAAAGCATAAAAAGCGTAAATTAACGGTTCGTGAAGCTCGAAAAGTGTTAACAAACGAGGACGCGCAAAAATTAATCGATATGGATGAAGTCACCCAAGAAGCAGTATTCAGAGCAGAACAAACAGGTATCATCTTTATTGATGAAATTGATAAGATAGCAAGTAAAAACCAAGGTGGATCTTCTGCCGATGTTTCCAGGGAAGGTGTGCAAAGAGATATTCTTCCTGTTGTTGAGGGATCAACAGTGGTAACAAAATATGGTTCGGTTAAAACAGATCATATTTTATTTATTGCCGCTGGAGCATTTCATATGGCAAAGCCGTCTGATTTAATCCCGGAACTGCAAGGACGATTCCCAATCCGTGTAGAACTGACAAAGCTAAATGTAGATGACTTCTTTAGAATTTTAATTGAGCCTGATAATGCTTTAATTAAACAATATAATGCTTTATTGGAAACGGAAGGTATAGAAATTGAATTTTCTGACGATGCTATTCGTAGGATTGCAGAAGTTGCATTTGAAGTAAATCAAAATACTGACAATATTGGGGCCAGAAGACTTCACACGATTTTGGAAAAATTATTGGAGGACCTTTCTTTTGAAGCACCTGACATTTCAATGGAAAAGGTTACAATTACTCCTCAATATGTTGATGAAAAACTGGGAGCAATTTCTAAAAATAAAGACTTAAGTCAGTTTATCCTTTAGGCGGTGAAAGCTGTTCTAAAAAACGAAATCATATTCCCAGAAATAGTTATAGCACTTATATAGAAAAAAACATCAAAGTAATTGTTGCAGTTACTGTAGGAGGAAGAAGTAAATGGATTTATTAACAAAAACAAGAAAGATTAATGCACTATTGCAAAAAGCAGCTGGAAAACCGGTTAACTTCAAAGAAATGGCAGAGACATTAAGTGAAATTATTGAAGCCAACATTTTTGTTGTCAGCCGCAGGGGGAAACTTTTAGGTGTTGCTATTCATCAGCATATTGAAAATGAGCGGCTAAAAAAATACTTTGAAGACCGTCAATTTCCAGAAGAATACACAAAAGGATTGTTTAATATCCAAGAAACATCATCAAACTTAACTGTTGAAAGTGAATATACTGCATTCCCAGTTGAAAATAAAGATTTGTTTGTTGAAGGCTTAACAACAATTGTACCAATTATCGGCGGCGGGGAACGTTTGGGAACATTGATTCTTGCAAGGGTACAAAACAAATTTGATGATGATGATCTTATTCTTGCTGAGTACGGCGCTACTGTAGTAGGTATGGAAATTCTTCGCGAAAAAGCTGAGGAAATTGAGGAAGAAGCTAGAAGTAAAGCCGTTGTCCAAATGGCAATTAGCTCCCTATCATACAGTGAGCTAGAAGCAATTGAACATATTTTTGAAGAATTAAATGGTCACGAAGGCCTGTTGGTTGCCTCAAAAATTGCTGATCGCGTCGGTATTACACGCTCCGTTATTGTAAATGCATTAAGGAAGCTTGAAAGTGCTGGTGTAATCGAATCCCGTTCACTTGGTATGAAGGGTACTTACATTAAAGTATTGAACGACAAGTTTCTAGTTGAACTTGATAAGCTTAGAGCAAATTAATAATAATGACCTTAAAATCCCTGATTGGAATATAATTCCAATCAGGGATTTTTGATTTTTTGTAATAAATTATAGGTATATATACCCGATTATATTTTACTGAAATATAATACTATGTAAACAGTGACATTTAAACAGTTCAAGATTCGACATATTCCCCTATAAAAATTACAAAAAACAAAAAATCAAACTTTTGGTATAGGGAAAATAGGCACAAAAATTACATTTAGCTGCATAGACATATTATTGCAGATTCTTTACAATGAATATTGTGACTGTGAAATTTTATCCGGATTTTATCTTACATAATCCTCCATTTTTCTGCAATTTGTCGAAAGAGGTGTATTTCTTGAAATTATTTTCAAATACTTTTACTTCATTAGAACAAGCGCTAAACTACTCATCCTTAAAACAAAAGGTAATTTCTCAAAACATAGCAAATGCAGACACGCCGAACTATAAGGCGCAGGATGTAAGTTTTAAAGCGATCCTTCAAAATGAAATGGGGCAGAACTTCACGACATACCGTACGGATGCTCGCCATAT
>JAUZQA010000230.1 GCA_030705665.1 Bacillota bacterium | reverse complement strand
CGCCACGACCGCATGTAAATTGCGATAGAAACAATGATATCACAATAATCAAGGTGATACAAGTGGTAAAAAATGGTGCGGGTGAAGGGAGTCGAACCCCCACGCCTTGCGGCGCCAGATCCTAAGTCTGGTGCGTCTGCCAATTCCGCCACACCCGCATATTAAAATGAATGGTGAGCCATGAAGGACTTGAACCTTCGACCCTCTGATTAAAAGTCAGATGCTCTACCGACTGAGCTAATGGCTCGTACTTTAAATAAAAATTCCCATTTTCAGATGAATTGAAAATGACTGGGCTAGCTGGATTCGAACCAACGCATGACGGAGTCAAAGTCCGTTGCCTTACCGCTTGGCTATAGCCCAATAATATAAAAATGGCGGTCCGGACGGGACTCGAACCCGCGACCTCCTGCGTGACAGGCAGGCATTCTAACCAGCTGAACTACCGGACCAATTATTAGTTAAGAAACGGGAAATGATTCTTTGATCATTCCCCATCCCTGATGACCCCTACGAGATTCGAACTCGTGTTACCTCCGTGAAAGGGAGGTGTCTTAACCACTTGACCAAGGGGCCAAAATATATGGCAGAGAAGAAGGGATTCGAACCCTCGCACCGATTACTCGATCTACACCCTTAGCAGGGGCGCCCCTTGAGCCACTTGGGTACTTCTCTATAATGGCTCCGCAGGTAGGACTCGAACCTACGACCGATCGGTTAACAGCCGATAGCTCTACCACTGAGCTACTGCGGAATAAAAAATTGAAATTAAGCTTGTCTTATTAGGCGTTAACCTTATCGACTCTTACCATTATAATGACGTAGCAATACAAAGTCAAGCCGTTTTCTTTTTTAAATTTCACGAAAATCTATTCTAACATTAGCTCCTTCATTTTAACCAGCTTACCACGGCACTTTCCGCATACATACTTACTTGTATTAATGCTACGTTTTCGTCTGTATTGTAAATGACATTGTGTACACTCATAAATAAGTATTCTTTTGAACGTCCTTTTTTTCGGGGCTTCCGGCAGCTGATTACAATGTCTTGGTGCACCAACCTTTTTTAACAGAAGCTTAAAATCTTTGTCTCGATGCTGGTATCCTTTCCCTTCTAGATGAAGGTGATAATGGCAAAGTTCATGCTTAATAATCCCTATAAGTTCGTCTTCGCCTAGTTGCTCTAAGTACTTTTTATTTATTTCAATATTGTTTGTACTTAAAAGGTACCTGCCTCCGGTAGAACGAAGCTTTGAATTGAAATAGGCTTGATGGCTAAATGGTTTCCCGAATAAGGCGACCGAGATCTTTTTAACTAAATCTTGAAGTTCATGATCTTTCATGTTTTCCCTCAATTCTTATGCGAACATGACAACCCATTATAGCATATATTAAATATACACTCTTAAGTACTTTTCGGGAGGTTTTTTGCTATGCCAATCTGGTTCCAAAACCAAATGAAAAGAGCTTTTTTTGAAAAAAACCGCCATCAAATCAAATTATTAAACCAATGCTGGTTCTTTTATAGAAAAAAGCATTGTTCTTAGAATGGCGGTTGCCTTACTAAGGAAGATTCATAATTCAGCCCGATTCACTTTTTCGTATAAAAAGAACGCTTGGAAACCTATCCAAGCGTTCTGTTTACCATGTTATTCTGCAGGTGAAATCATTGTCAGTGCAACCCGCCCCTTATTGGTATCTACCGAATCGACCCACACTGTTACCACATCGCCAACTGATACAACGTCCATTGGGTGTTTAACAAACTGTTTGCGTAGTTTTGAGATATGCACAAGCCCATCTTGTTTAACTCCGATATCAATAAACGCGCCAAAGTCTACAACATTTCGTACCGTACCTTGCAGTTCCATGCCTGGCTTTAAATCTTCTAATTTTAGTACATCTTTTTTCAGAAGCGGCCGTGGCAGGTCGTCCCGAGGATCCCGCTCCGGCCTAACGAGGGCATCAATAATATCTTTTAATGTTAATTCTCCGATCGATAGCTGTTCAGAAACTTCTTTAAGGTCCAAACCTTGTAGTGCATCCTTAAGCTTATCTGTCCCCAAATCATCTATTGAAAATCCGACAGAGGCTAAAAGCTTCTCAACCTCCTGATAATTTTCAGGATGAATGCCTGTACGGTCCAGCGGGTTGCTTCCATCTAGCACCCGTAAAAAGCCTACTGCTTGCTCATATGTTTTTGCTCCAAGGCGCGGAACCTTCTTCAATTGTGCCCTGTTTGTAAATTTACCTTCCTCATCACGTTTTTTAACGATATTGTTCGCGGCTGTTTTTGTTAAACCGGCAACATATTGAAGCAATGATGGCGAGGCCGTATTGACATTAACCCCTACCTGGTTAACGGCAGTCTCTACAACAAAATGAAGGGATTCTGATAGCTTCTTTTGAGAAACGTCGTGCTGGTATTGACCGACACCAACAGATTTAGGGTCAATTTTCACCAATTCTGCAAGCGGGTCTTGAAGGCGGCGTGCAATTGAAACTGCACTTCTTTCTTCAACGTGAAAATCAGGAAACTCTTCTCTGGCTATGTCAGATGCTGAGTAAACACTTGCCCCTGCTTCATTGACAATAAGATAATAAATTTCTCTGTCCATTTCCTTTAAGATGTCCGCTACAAACTGCTCTGACTCCCTTGAAGCGGTGCCGTTACCAATAGCCACCATTTCCACAGTAAATTCACGTAATATCGAAATAAACTTTTTCTTCGCTTCTTCTTTTTTTGCAACAGGCGGATGCGGATAAATCACATCTATTTTTAAAACCTTTCCCGTCTCATCCACAACTGCCAGTTTGCAGCCCGTTCTATATGCCGGGTCCACTCCAAGCACCATTTTTCCTTTCAATGGCGGCTGTAAGAGGAGATTGCGAAGATTTTCAGAAAAAATATGTATGGCTTGTTCCTCACCCTTTTCGGTTAGCTCGTTACGAATTTCTCGTTCGATTGATGGTTGTATCAATCGTTTATAAGCATCCTCTATTGCTTCCAGGACAACGGAAGCAGCTGGTGAGTGTTGTTTGTGGATCCACTTTTTCGAAAGGTATCCAATCATTGCATCTGTATTTGATTTAATGGAAACTCTTAAAATATCCTCTTTTTCCCCGCGATTAAGCGCCAATGTCCTGTGCGGTACAATCTTACTAACAGGCTCTTCGTATTCGTAATACATTTCATAGACTTTCTTCTCGTCTTTTTCCTGGTCTTTTGCAGCTGAAACAACTGTACCAGTCCTTGTCGTTTCTTTTCGAATCCACTTTCTGCTCTGTGCGTCATCAGAAATCAATTCGGCGATGATATCCTTCGCACCTGTTATGGCATCTTCTACTGATAAAACTTGTTTTTCCTCTGACAAAAATTCCGCCGCTTTCTTTTCAACACTTTCACTTGGGAAGGACATGAGCCATTCTGCAAATGGTTCTAATCCCTTTTCTTTAGCAACCGTTGCTTTCGTTCGTCTTTTTTGTTTATATGGCCTATACAAATCTTCAACTTCCTGGAGTTTTTCAGCATGTTGAATTTGCTTGCTTAATTCATCTGTTAGTTTTCCTTGTTCATCAATGATCCGAATGACTTCTCCTTTTCTTTGCTCAAGGTTTTGGAGATATTGCCAACGCTCAAGAATATCCCGGATCTGAACTTCATCAAGCGCCCCTGTCATTTCCTTCCGATATCGGGCAATAAACGGAACGGTATTTCCATCTTCCGTTAAGGAGATTACACTTTTTACTTGTTTTAAGGATAAAGATTGCTCAGAGACAATTTTACCTAATAGCTGTTCTTTCTTTTCTATTGTTTCAATCACGAATCAATTCCTCCAAATCTTTAGTCGCTTATAACATATTGTACCAAATTTTGTTTGTTGTTTCACATGACCGGTCTTTTTGTGACTTTCCTTAAGCACAAAAAAAGCAAGCGTTTTCAGCTTGCTTGAGAGCAGATCCTTATGAGGTAGTCAGGATTATGTAAAAAAAACGCCCTAAAAAAAGAGCGTGCTTTTATGTTAGAATTCGATGAGACCCAGACTTATTTGCAAGGCATCATCCACTTTTTCCATCATTTCGTCATCGAGATGGGTTATTTTATCGGTTAAGCGCTGTTTATCAATTGTCCGAATTTGCTCTAAGAGAATTACTGAATCTCGTTCAAAGCCATAGCGTTTCGCATCAATTTCTACATGTGTTGGCAGCTTTGCTTTTTGAATTTGAGCTGTAATCGCTGCAATAATGACTGTGGGACTAAACCGATTCCCGATGTCGTTTTGGATGACAAGTACAGGACGGACGCCGCCTTGTTCAGAACCAACAACTGGGGATAGGTCCGCGAAATAAACGTCACCACGTTTAACAATCAAAGGATTACCCTCCGCTTACTAGACGTTCTACTGTATGTTCTGCCTCATATTCTGCTTGAAAGCTTTCAGATGCAATGGTTAAATTTATTTTAGCCATTTCCATGTAACCGCGTCTCATGCCTTCGCGAATCTGTCTCTTTTTTCGTTCGCGTAAATACATTTTCGTCGCTTGATAAATAAATTCGCTGCGATTCACATTGTCTTGCTTAATATAGCCATCCAATTCGGTTAAAAGATGTTGCGGTAATTCAACTTTGATTTCTGTAGTTGCGCCGGATTCAGACACAAACATACACCTCCACCATCACTACACACCATTTTATCTTTACCATTTTTAATAATAACACTAATAATGCCCAATGAATAGACCAAATGGCAATTCTTCTGTATTATAAGCCAAAAAAATAGACTTTTATGCATAAAATACAGACAATATCATAATTATATTAGGCTTTTTTAGCTAGTCAACTTAAAAACCTTATAGAAGATAGTTTTTCAAATCAACGATTCGGCCTTCCTTTTTGTAAAGACGCGGTACCCTATTAGCTATGATACAAGGGATTTCGTAATTAATTGTTTCAAGTTTTTTAGCAATTTCATTAACTGAAATGAACTGATCCCCTTCCCTTCCAATCAATGTAACCGTAGTTCCAATTGGGAAATTAGAAGGAAGCCGCACCATACATTGATCCATGCAAATTCTTCCGACAATCGGGACACGTTTTCCGTCAACTAATACTTCTTGTCCTTGAAGTTTTCGAATCCAGCCATCTGCATAACCGATTGGAATTGTCCCAATCCATTCTTCATCACTTGTTTCATAGGTTGCACCATAGCTTACCTTTTCACCTTTTTCCAGCTTCTTCACGTGAATCAGGCGTGAACGGAGCGAAAAAGCTTCCTTGATCGGAACAGGGATTTCCGACTCCATTTCCGGTGAAGGTGTCAAACCATACATAGCAATACCTAAGCGGACTGCATTAAAATAGGTACGCGGAAAGCGCAATGTTGCAGCACTATTGCTGCAATGAACGTATTTTGGCTTCTTGCTTAGAATGCTCAACATATCCTGAAATAACTCGAATTGTTTTTGAAAATATAATTCATCCAATTCATCTGCAGTAGAAAAGTGAGTGAAGATCCCTTCAAAATTAAAGCGCTCTTCATTTTGAAAAAATTGTTCAATTTCCTTTAACTCTTCTTTACTGCGGATTCCAATTCGACCCATCCCTGTATCTAACTTTACGTGAACAGTTAATCTTTCATTCCCACTAAGATAACTTTTTGCTTCTTGAAGCCATTCCATTTGAAAAACGGTTAAAGTAATTTGTTTTTCAGCTGCAACCCGAACATCCTTTGCACGTGTTGCGCCTAATACAAGAATCGGGGCTGTTATTCCTTTATTTCTTAACGCAATTGCTTCATCGAGAAAGGCAACGGCTAATTGGGTAGCACCCGCCTTAAGCGCAGCTTCCGAGACTTTAATATCACCATGTCCATAAGCATTTGCCTTTACCACAGCAATGATCTCAACTTCTTCTGGCAGCAGTGACTTAATGGAAGTTATATTTTCCGATATAGAATCCAAATCCACTTCTGCCCATGTATCCCGATAGAAATACTCCATGTTTACACTTCCTACATTCAATCGAAAAGATTGTAATTAATTTATCCTATTCGATTATTAAACTCACTTAGAAGAAAGTCAAATGATTCACTAAAAAAAGCGGGCCCAATTTTTGGAGCCCGCTTAGCGTTCTTTATTTCCCCATTTCACCTTGAACAGAACCAGCCACTTCGATTAATTCATCTTTCGTTAGTTTTTTCGAAGCAAGCATATAATCAACCCCACCCTGGGACCAGCTAACGGAATGGTCTGTAAGCGCACCAATTGTAAAGCCTAAATCTACAGGCTGTCCTTCTGCAGGGGTGGAAGTAGCTGGGGTTGCTGATGCCGGCTTAACTGATAATTTTTCTTGAACGAGGGTAAACGGTTTTTTTCCGTCATAGGTAAGAACTACTCTCTTCCCGTCCTCGATTTGCACATTCTTTTCTTCTTTTAATTTGTCTCCCGGAATTGCAGCGGTAGGATATTTAACGGTAAAGGAATTGTCTTTCACCTTTGCCATTGCCGGAAGGTTAAGCTGGGCACGAGTCATATTTTTATTCATATCAAAATCATTCTTGTCAAAGCTAGCATTAAATTTCGTTTTTGAAAACTCAACCGTTACAAGAGCATTTCGATCAGGGTCCATCACTTTTACTTCCGCTGGTGATAAGTCGTTTTTATTCAGCTTAATTTCTTGGAATGGGAGCATCTTATTGTTTTGATAGCGTGTTTTGGTTTCAAAGACATAATAACTTTTTGTTGAGGAAAACTTCGCACCTTTATCCTCCAGTATATCTTTTATTAATGATTCGTATAAATAAGCCTGGCTGCTATTTTGCGGCCAATCGCTTTGGAAGCGGAAGCTTTTGTTAAGGGCTGGGGTTAATACAAATACCCCTTCATCATTTCTTAGGATCATTTGACTTTGGTCTTTT
>JAUZQA010000023.1 GCA_030705665.1 Bacillota bacterium | reverse complement strand
CCATTTAAAAAATTACTGAACACATTTTTAAAATATTCTTTTACAGCTTCGTATGAATTAATTTCCTTGCTTTCCAGATAAGGCTGTAAATCTTCAATCCCATCCATTAATTGGCTTTTCCAGGTTTCCATCCTGACCACCCCTTTACTGTTTGGATTGACTTCACACTTTGTAATCTTTCAGAACAACAAAAGACAGCCGCTCCGCTCTTATTACCGCTATATTTTCATTATAACATTAATCAAATATAGAAAAAGGAAGACCACTTGAGTTCAAAAAATATACAAAAATAAAGCAACCAGCAAACACTAGTCACTTTAGAATTTTCCCGACTTAAAAATGGAGTATATAAGAAATAAAAACATAAATACGGTTACCCCGAAACCAATTTCAACTGTAGGTATTTTTAACAGAAACGTTGATGTTTTCCCAGATAACGTTGAACCAATTATGAGACCCATAAAAATGATGCTAAATGATAGCAAACTGATACTAAACGCTATTCGGTTGCTTATTCGATTAAGTTTATTTAAAATCCTATCACTATCTGGAAATGAAATTTCTTGTTTAACTTTCCCCTTTTTTAGTAACAGCGAGATTTCGTTTAAGGTCTTTGGTAAATCATTAACAAACCCGCCCATTTCTAAAAGCTGATCCCAGACGCTTCCTGCAACATTTTTTGGATCGTAACGTTCCATTAGCAGACGTTTTCCAAATGGTTCAGCAACTTTCAAGATGCTTATTTCTGGGTCGAGTTTTACAACCATCCCTTCCATCGTAAGCAATGTCTTCCCTAATAAAGTTAAATCAGAGGGAATGCGGATATGATGCCTATAGGCAACTCCAAATAAATCCCCAATAACTTGAGCCAAACTGGTCGTACTTAAGGCAACATCGTAATATTTTTCATATAGTCGGTCAACATCAGCTCTTAGGCTCATGACATCTATATTTTCGGGTACAATTCCCATTTGCATAATTGATTTTACAACATCATCTGTTTTTTTTCTCATCAAGGCAATAACCAATGTGGCGAGATTATTTTTCATTTCTGAAGATAATCGGCCAACCATACCAAAATCAAGAAAAACAATGTTGTCACCTGGTAAAGCTAAGACATTCCCCGGGTGCGGATCACCGTGAAAATAGCCTTCAACTAATATTTGTTTAAGTATGGAATTCACAACGTTTTTCGCTAATTCTTTTGGGTTGTTCCCAGCCTCTTTCAACTTTTCAGCTTCATTCAGCTTAATTCCTTCTACATATTCCATTGTTAGGACTTTTTTTGTGGTGTACTCCCAATACACCTTTGGAATAACAATTCCTGGATCATTCTTGAACTGATAAGCAATTTTTTCAGAATTCCGCCCTTCAATTGAATAATCCAATTCTTCAAGGAGAGATTTAGCCAATTCATCTACAATATCCCTGATTTGATAGTGTGCTGCCCAGTCAAGGCGCTGTTCAGCTAAAAGCGCTAAATCTTGGAGGATCTCCAAATCGGTTTCAATCGTCCCTTTCATATTTGGACGTTGGATTTTTATTGCTACGGCCTCTCCTGTCTTTAGAACTGCGTAATGTACTTGTCCAATTGATGCAGCAGCAAGGGGATCCTCGTTAAACTCCTTAAAGAGATCTGCAATTGGATGGCCCAGTTCATCTTCGATTATTTTTTGAACAATTTCGTATGAGAACGGTGGAGCCTGGTCCTGCAAATTCTCCAATTCTGAGATAATATCTGCGGGAAGCACATCATATCGTGTACTCGCGACCTGGCCAATTTTAACAAACGTTGGCCCAAGCTCCTCCAGGAAGAGTCGAATTCGTTCACCTGTCGATTTATTAAATGAACCTTTCGTTCCTTCTGGAAAAAATCTCTTTGGAAAGGACAGCAGTTCAGAAAGGCCCAACTCTTTAATAGTAAATCCAAAACCGTGGCGAATAAAAGCATTCACAATTTCACGGTATCGTTGTAGGTGACGAATCCTTTTCCGGATCACTTAAAGCACATCCTTTAATCTCTTTTAAAAAATATTTTGTATAAAAAATTGGTTCCTCGGATAAACTTGGCTTATTGAACTAAAATGTTCAATATTGCAAAAGCACAAATGGTAATTTGTAGGAGGCATTAGTAATGGAACATGGCAAAGTAAAATGGTTTAATAGTGAAAAAGGCTTTGGATTTATCGAGCGTGAAGGCGGCGAAGATGTATTTGTTCATTTTTCCGCGATTCAAGGCGAAGGTTACAAAACCCTTGATGAAGGTCAAGAAGTTACCTTTGAAATTGAACAGGGTCAACGGGGACCTCAGGCAGTAAATCTTCACAAAGCCTAAATAAAGTATAATCCAACAGACTCTGGAACGAGTCTGTTTTTTACTATTTCTTCAAAAACTTAAATGTTGCATGCAGAAAAGTTTTTATACCTATTTGAAGTGCATCCTCGTCGATCGTAAAACGAGAGTGGTGATGTGGGTATGCACTCCCCTTTTGGGAATTCCCCGCACCAATAAAAAAGAATGCGCCTGGTGCTTTTTGTTGAAAGGCTGAGAAATCCTCTCCGCTCATATTGGGACGAGTAAGATCAAGCGCTTCTTTTCCATAAATTTCTACAACTGTTTCCTCAAGTATTTTTGCAATCTCTTCATCATTAACCACTGGACGATAGCCAAATTCATATGTAAAATCATATTCCGCTTCGTGGGCGTCCGTTATCCCTTTTATCACACGTTCCATCTTGCGGGGAATGGATTCGCGAAGTTCTTGATCAAAACAGCGTGCTGTTCCACACATCTCTACTGTCCCTGGGATTACATTACTGGTAGTTCCACCAATAAATTGGGTTACGGAAATAACCAATTGATCAAGTGGATCAGTATTTCTAGAAACTATATGCTGAAGATTGGTGACGATTTGCGCAGCAATGGCAATGGAATCAATTGTTTGATGCGGCATCGCAGCATGTCCGCCCTGCCCCTTAACGGTGATCCAAAAAGTATCTGGCGCAGCCATCATTGGACCATAGACAACTCCAATCTTACCGATTTGTATCGGAGTCCACAAATGTGCGCCAATAACAAGATCAACTCCATCCATTACACCCGCTTGAACCATTTCTTCTGCCCCGCCCGGATAAAGCTCTTCAGCATGCTGAAAAAAGAAGCGGATCTCTCCGTTTATTTCTTCTTTTAAACCTGATAGAATTTTGGCTGTTCCCAGCAACATTGCTGTATGTCCATCATGGCCACAGGCGTGCATGACTCCGGGATTTTTTGAAGCAAAGTCGAATGTATTTTCCTCTTGTATGGGCAGTGCATCCATATCGGCACGAATTGCCATCGTTTTTCCAGGTTGATCACCTATTAAACGTGCCATAACACTTGTTTTTGTTGGGCGGGAAAGTTTCAAATTTCCAAAAGAAGCCAAAATATCATATACAAATTGTGCAGTTTTTTCCTCTTCAAAAGATAATTCTGGATGCTCGTGAAAATGTCTTCTCCAGCCGATGACATCCTCATTTATTTGTTCTGCCATTTCATTCAAAGTATTAAAAAGAAATTTGTCCAAATTCACATCCCCTTTAGCCATATTATTTACAAAGCCAACACCAATAATCGATAAGCTTTGACAATATTGGTTCATTTTCATGCAAAAAAACAATTTTTTCCACAAAAAGAAACATCTATCCTTTTAATCCCATTTGTTATATTAGTAAAAATAAAAAACCGATTCAGCCAGTTAATGTTAACATAATTATTTTATGTTAAACGTTAGTATTCTAACTATTCATGAAAAATATATAAAAAAAAACCGAAGATATCAAATAATATCTCCGGTTCCCTCTTTACATGATGAAAAAATGATAAATTTGAATCGGCCCAATCAAACTAACTAGTTCCTATCAACTAGTCATTTTCATATGAAGAGCCGATCCAGTTCCTTCTATTATACTAATTAATGATGATGTCCATGTCCATCTGCATCTTTAGTCGGGTTTGTAATAACCCATTCTTCCTGGGGAACATAAAAATATTGAATCCAAACCCCATCTAAGTATTCATGTCCCTTTTCGAGGATTATGTCAATATCCTTATCCGTCTTTACCACTTCGTCGTTTTCGGTTGGAGTGTCCAACATTAAATCATAATGGGCATGATCACCGTGCATATGTGTGACATACGCCCGAATCAGCTTACCTTCAGCCTCTTCTCCTGCCAACATTTTCTTTAATTCTTTCGCAGCGTTCCGATTAATTTTACATTTCATCAGTATTGCTCCTATTCTTATGTATTTCTTTTTAAAGATTCCATTCATTATCTCACGAACATATCAAAAAACAAAGACATAACTAGTCTACTAGCTATTTTGAGATAATTTTGAATAGACATAATTCCGTATACAAATGTCAAAAATTTGTCACATTTTCGTTCACAGTTTTATGATAACATTCAACCATGGAAACAACATCCATTTCACAAAAAAATTTTTTTGTATGTGGAAAATGTCACAGCACCAAAGAAACATTATTACAAATTGAGAACAATGGAGGGGGGAGGACTAAATGTCCAAAAAGGGCTTATTTATTTCATTTTTAGCTCTTATTCCGGTTTTACTTTTAAGCGGATGCGACACTACATTAAAAGTGTTCGATCCAAAAGGGCCTGCTGCAAGAGATATTATGCACTTAATCAATTGGTCACTTCTACTAATGACCATCATCGTGGTTGCTGTTATTGTCTTATTCGTAGTGTTTGTATGGAAATACCGCGAAACAGCAAACAACAAAAACTACGAACCTGAGGAACATGGAAGCACGAAGTTGGAGATTACATGGACAATGATTCCAGTAATTATTGTAACTTTATTAACCATTCCAACTGTAACAACCATTTACAATCTTGAAAAAGTCCCAAAAGGCTACGAAAATAAGAAGCCGATTACCATTAATGTTACATCAGCAGATTGGAAATGGATTTTCAGTTATCCTGAACAAGGAATTGAAACCGTTAACTATGTTAATATTCCTGCTGGCACACCAGTTAAATTTAAGCTTACTTCCGCAGGAACGATGCAATCTTTCTGGGTGCCTGAACTAGGCGGCCAAAAATACAACATGGCTAAAATGCAAACTCAGTTGATCCTTACAGCTGATCAGGTCGGTGAATATGTCGGTAAAAACACTAACTTTAATGGTAAAGGATATGCACAAGACGACTTCACAGTCGAAGCCAAATCTCAACAAGACTTTACTAAATGGGTAGCAGATGTAAAGAACAATGCACCAAAATTAACAGAAAAGAAGTATGTTGATTTATTAAAACCATCAAATATTGGCCGCGAGACTTTCTCTAACACACACCTTGCATTTGTCGACCACTCGAAGATGGATTCGAAAACCTATACCTTCCCAGAACTCTACAAAAACCATGACTATCCTGGACAAATTTTTAAAGAACCTAAAGACCAGCCAATGAACATGAAAATGAATGGTCAAGCGTCTGAACTGATAAATACCAATAATTCAAAAGTATGTAATTCAACCACCGGAGGTGAAAATTAATGTTTGGAATTCAGTGGGATAAAGTATTAATTACCGGAGATCCGCTAATCTTTGGTTCACAAATTGCAATTGCTTTAACAATGCTTGGTATTCTTGTAGGCGTAACGTATTTTAAGAAATGGAAATGGCTATGGAATGAATGGTTTACATCTGTAGACCACAAACGTATTGGAATCATGTATATTCTTGTGGGGATTATCATGTTTGCCCGAGGCGGGATCGATGGTATCCTGATGAAAGCGCAAACAGCCACGCCTAATGAGCACTTTCTGGATGCACAGCACTATAATGAAGTCTTTACAACACACGGCGTTATTATGATTTTATTTGCTGCAATGCCATTTTTAATCGGCTTAATGAACGTGGGTATTCCATTGCAAATCGGTGCACGTGACGTTGCTTTCCCACAATTAAATTTATTAAGCTTTTGGCTAACTTTTGCCGGTGCAATGTTATTTAACCTATCATTTGTTATTGGGGGATCTCCTGATGCTGGTTGGACAGCTTACTTCCCTCTTGCCGGAAAAGAATTTACTCCTGGAATCGGGAATAATTTCTACTTTATCGCGATTCAGATTGCCGGTATCGGAACATTAATGACCGCGATTAACTTTATGACTACAATTATAAAAATGAGAGCGCCTGGCATGTCTTGGATGAAAATTCCGATGTTCACTTGGACTTCATTCGTTTCTTGTGTCATCATTTGGGCATCATTCCCTATTTTCACAGTAGCCCTTGCTTTAGGGGCAATGGACCGTATTTTCGGTGCTCACTTCTTTACAGTCGCCGGCGGCGGTAATGCCATGATGTGGGCAAATCTCTTCTGGATGTGGGGACACCCTGAAGTATACATCGTATTGCTTCCAGCTTTCGGTTTGTATTCTGAAATTATTTCAACCTTTTCTCGCAAAGCGCTTTTTGGTTATAAATCAATGATCGTTTCAATCATTGGTATTACCTTTTTAAGTATGATTGTTTGGGTGCACCACTTCTATACAATGGGTGCAGGACCTGGGGTTAACTCTATTTTCTCTTTAACGACAATGATGATTGGGATTCCGACTGGTGTTAAAATGTTTAACTGGCTGTTTACGATGCGCAAAGGACGTATACGTTTTACATCAGCAATGCTGTGGTCACTTGGTTTTATCCCGTTATTCCTAATCGGCGGTGTCACCGGGGTCATGCTTGCAATGGGTGCTGCTGACTATCAGTATCACAACTCCTTATTCCTAGTGGCACACTTCCACTATACATTAATTCCAGGGGTTGTATTTGCAATCTTCGCAGGCTTGCATTATTGGTGGCCTAAAATGTTCGGTCACCTATTAAACGAAAAAATCGGAAAATTTGCTTTCTGGTTTGTCATCGTTGGTTTTAATTTAACATTCATGCCAATGTTCTTCCTTGGTTTAAATGGTGCAGTCAGACGTGCGTACACCTACTCTGCTTCAACGGGGTTTGGTCCATTAATGCTGGTTTCCGCTATTGGAGGAGCAATCCTTATGGTTGGTATTCTTACATTCGTTTTCAACATCTATTGGAGCGCCCGCTATTCTGAACGCAATATTGGCAGCGATCCATGGGATGCAAGGACCCTTGAATGGGCAACAGCATCACCAGTTCAATATTACAACTTTGCGAAAATACCAGAAGTTCAATCACTTGATGCTTTTTGGTATATGAAGAAAAATAAAGAAGGCTTAACGCTTGACGAAAATGAGCTTAAGGAAATTCATATGCCTAGTAATTCAGGACTTCCTTTTATCACAGCAACGATCATCGGCATCGTCGGTTTCTTCTTAATTTTTGAAGCAAAAACTGCTGCTCTTGTGGCAGCTGTCGGAATTATCGGCTGTTTAATCGCCCGTTCCTTCCAGAACAATGACGGCTATCATATTCATACAGATGAAATTAAAAAGATTGAAACTGCATGGCGCAGTACTGATAAAGGGGTGAATAATAATGTCGGCTAATGTCAATACTTCGCTCTCCATTGAATACCAAACAGAGCAGAGCCGTTTGAATATTCTTGGCTTCTGGATTTTTCTGGGTGCAGAAATTATCTTGTTCTCAACCCTGTTTGCTACATTTGGAGTTTTAAAAGGGGCTACCGCTGGCGGCCCGCTGCCGAAAGAATTATTTGAAATAAATGGTGTTATGGCTGAAACGCTTATCCTATTAACTAGTAGTTTCACTTGCGGACTCGCCGTTTATGAAATGCACCGTAAAAACAAGAGAGGTCTTTTAGCCTGGTTTGCGGTAACACTATTGCTTGGTGCATCCTTCGTAGGACTTGAAGTGACTGAATTTATCAAATACGTTCATGAAGGTGCGACATTACAAACTAATGCTTTCTACTCAGCCTTCTTTACACTGTTAGGAACACACGGAATGCACGTCAGCCTAGGTATCGGCTGGGGGATCATGGTAATGCTGCAAATCGCAAAACGCGGGATTACTTCAGTTACAGCACGAAAAACTTTCATTATTGGCTTATACTGGCACTTCCTTGATGTTATTTGGATCTTCATCTTTACCTTTGTTTATTTAGGAAGGATGGTGTAAGAGAATGGATCATTCAAAAAGATTTCCTGCCACCCAAGTATACGGATTTATTGCATCTTTGGCGCTAACCTTCGCAGCACTTTTCATTGCATTAAAGACATCCTTGTCCGTTACAGCCATTATGTATATCATTGGCGCCCTGGCATTCATTCAAGCCGGCATGCAGCTTTTTATGTTCATGCACTTAAGAGATGGTGAAGAAGACGGTGCCAAAGCGGTAAATATTTATTTCGCCATATTCCTTGCACTCGTAATAGTGTTTGGTTCCATTTGGGTAATGTCATTCTCCATGTAATACTAGTTTAAAGCCAGCTCCCCTGCTATCTTGGGGCTGGCTTTTTTATTTTCCACTTCTCACATTTACATATTTCTATTTTAAAGTGGAAATAATAACTTGGTCTTAATTTTTACTCCTAAAGGATGTGAGAAAGTTTTTGGAAAAAAAGGTTGTCGTTTCTCCATTCCGTTTAAATGTCATTATTTTTAGTGTCTTTTTATTATTTTCCCTTCTAATCCTTCGACTGGGTTTTCTTCAAATCGTCTATGGCGAATATTTTAAACGTGAGCTATTACGAAAAGATGATCTTACTATAACTAATCCTGTACCGCGCGGTAAAATGCTTGATCGTAACGAAAAAGTTATAGTCGATAATACTCCTATAAGTGCGATTATTTATCGTAAGGTTGGTTCCAACCAGGAGGAAATGCTAAGAACTGCTGAAAGACTAGCAAAATTAATAAAAAAAGATACAGCTAAAATAACAGAACGAGACAAAAAAGATTACTGGATCATAAAAAATCCAACACTGGCTGATGCAAAGATTACGAAACGGGAAAAAGTTTTGTATAAGATTAATCAGTTATCCGATCGCGAAATTTATCAATTTAAACTAAATCGAATTACGGAAAATGAATTAAATAAGCTGAGTCCTGATGATCTCGAAGTTGTATCTATTTACCGTGAATTTAACCTAGCTGATGAAACTACACCGCATATTGTAAAAAACGATGGGGTAAGTCCACATGAATTTGCCATTGTAAGTGAAAATCTACAATCACTTCCCGGTGTTGATACCATTACCGATTGGGAACGTTCATATGCATATAATGAAACCTTGAGGTCTGTGATCGGCATGGTAACGAAGACAGATGAAGGGCTGCCGGCCGAACAGCTTCAATATTTTTTAACGAAAGGTTACAGCCATAATGAGCGGGTTGGGAAGAGTTATCTCGAAAGGCAATATGACGATGTTTTACATGGTCATCAAGCAAAAATAAAAAATACTACCGATGCAAGTGGAAATATTATTGCATCTCAAGTGGTATCCGATGGAAATAGAGGCAATGATCTCGTCCTTAGCATTGATATGGATTTACAAATGGCTGTTGAAAAAATAATTGAAGAAGAAATGTGGGCTGCTAAAAAGTTTCCTGGAACAGCCCTTCTCGATCGGGCCTATGTTGTCTTAATGGATCCACACACCGGTGAAGTATTAACAATGGCTGGAAAAAGAATGGAATGGAACAAACAAACCGGACAAACAGAAATGAATGATGATGCACTTGGAACGTTTACAACTACCTATAATGTTGGCTCTACAGTCAAAGGTGCGACCGTGTTAACAGGCTATAAGTCAGGAGCAATTTTACCAGGAACAGTTTTTGACGACCAAGGGTTAAAAATTAAAGGGACACCGTTAAAAAAATCTTATGCATACTTAGGTTCAATAAATGATATAAACGCTCTAAAAAAGTCATCTAATGTCTATATGTTTCATACTGCCATCAGATTAGCAAAAGGTCACTATGAATATAACAAACCTCTGAAACTTGGGGATCCTAATGCTATGGAAAAAATAAGAAATTCATTCGCTGCATATGGTCTTGGAACTCGGACAGGAATTGACCTTCCAAATGAACAGAGTGGTTTAAAAGGTACAAGTAATTTACCTGGGTTTATGCTGGACCTTGTGATTGGTCAATATGATACGTATTCAACAATGCAACTAGCCCAATATGTATCTACTATTGCAAATGATGGCTACCGAATGAAGCCGTTTTTGGTTAAACAGATTCGTGAGCCTGAAGATGGAAGAGAAAAAATTGGACCTGTTCTTAAAGAAATACATCCAAAGGTACTTAATAGCATCGATGTCAAAAAGGAGTGGTTAAACCGAGTACATATTGGTTTTAATAAAGTTATGCAGGAGCCTGGAGGCACAGCATATGAATATTTTAAAGATGCCTCCTATTCACCTGCCGGAAAAACAGGAACAGCCCAAGCCTTTTATGATGGACCCCAGAGGAGTAAATTTGGAAAAGAGCCCCCTGCTGTCATGAATCTTAGTTTAGTGGGATATGCTCCGAGTAATAATCCGAAGATTGCAATGGCTGTACTCGTACCCTGGGCATTTCAAGGTGAAAAAGACAATCGTATAAACGTCAAAATCGGGCGAAGAGTGCTTGATAAGTATTTCGAGTTAAGAGAAAAGCGCAATAAATAAAAGGCTGAACTTTGTTTAGCCTTTTATTCATAGAGAAACATATACTAGTTTTCACCTTTCAAAACCGATTTAACGGCGGCTTCAATTTCCTTGTACCCTGTACAGCGGCATATATTTGATTCAAGCCACTCTCTTATTATTTCATCATCTGCATTAGGATGCTGCCTAATTAAAGAGTGGCAATTCATGATAAATCCTGGTGTGCAGTAACCACATTGAAAAGCAAACTGTTCAACAAATTCACGCTGAATAGCTGTATTTTTTAGGCCTTCAATCGTTGTAATCTTTTTCCCCACTGACTCCACTGCCAGCATTAAGCAGGATTTCATTGGCCAGCCATCGATATTTACCGTACAAGCACCACAATCCCCATTTAAACATCCAGGTTTTGCACCTGTTAGACCCAACCTGCCACGTAAAATGTTTAACAGTGTTTCCCCGGAACCAACTGTCACTCTCCTTATTTCATCGTTTATATTCAAATCGATTGAATGTGATGTCAAGCTAAACCACTCCCTATCAGGTTCATCACTTCCACAAACAAATTTTTTAATACAAAAATTCTATAGTTTGAAGACCCTTCAACATCATCAAGAATCGGTTGTGGTAATCGTTCAACCGCTTGATTGATCCTTTCTTCGATTGAAATTCGGCGATTGTTTAACACCGCTTCTACTTCCAGAGAACGAAATGGGAATGGAGAAAGCCCGCTAATGGCAACGCGTACACCATTATTTATTGCTAAAGCAGCAATGGTAATAAGTGGATAGCCTGTTTCCCACTGTTGCCGACGTTTAATACTAGTAAAGGGGGCATCTATTGCTTGCTTATCCGTAACCAATTGTACTAGTACTTCCCCTTGTTTAAGTTTTAGTTCCTCTTGAAAAATATCATTAATTGGCACTTCTCTTATTCCCTCAGGACCTGCAAGGATAGCTTGACTTTCAGCTAGAAGAAAAGGTAAAACAGCTTCCCGATAAAAAATTTGTGCACAAATATTACCGCCAAGGGTAATTTTCCCTCTTGCTGTATGATCAGCCACTTCACTTACAGTCTTTGTCAAAAGTGGAAATATATTAGCCTCCTCTATCTTGGTTAAACTCAGAGCGCTGCCAAGGATAAGCTGATTCTCAGTTACTTGAATCACATGAACCTCAGGAATATCCTTTAAATCAATTGCCGCCTCCGTATAGAGAAGTTCAATTCGGCCTAATGTGATCAGTTCTGTTCCTCCTGAAAAAAACATTGGCTTTTTTCCCTGCCGAGATAATGACTGATAAAGCTCAATTGCTTCCTGCAATGTGGCTGGTTTATAGTAATCAAAATCGAATGGAAGCACTACACACGCCCCTCCTTTGCCCTCAATGTTATTTTTGGGCTGTCCACGCCGTTTCAAGCTTTCGTTGGACTGTTTTTCTCCACATCATAATTAATTCTGCCAAGACACTAATTGCAATTTCTTCCGGGCCTTTTGCTCCAATGGACATGCCGACCGGTGAGTGTATCCATTCCGGTATTTCCTGCTTGCGAAGAAGTCTTTTTGTTCGCTCTTTTGGTCCTAATACACCAATATAGCCAATTTTTTTTACTGGAAGATTCAAAAGGATTTCTTGGTCATGTTGGAAATGGTGAGAAATGATAATGACAAAATCAGTTGGTAAGAACCTTAGTTTTTTAAGAATTTCTTTTGGGAATCCAACGATTAAACAGTCTGCCTCAGGGAAATTCTTTTTACAGCAAAGTTCCTCCCGCCAATCACAGAGGATAACAGAAAAACCAATTTTTGCAGCAGATGAAACGAGTGGTTTTACATCCGATCCTGCACCAAAAATAATTAATCGTGGTTTGGGACGGTAAAGATGTTGAAATATGGGCTGATCCTGAAACATTCCGCTTCTAGCTTCATAATATTCATCTAGAAATTCACCATCCCACCAGCCAAATGGCTCACCATGACGCGGCAAAAACAAGTACTCACCTAAATCTCCGATTTTTTTAAAAACTAAAACTGGAATATTTAAACTGAGATACCTTTTTAATTTTTTTAAATCTGTTTTTAATCTTTCATCAATCGATTCCAGCAGAATGGAAATTAACCCCTTACAGCCTGCCCCCTGTCCCCATGATAAATCGTCTTCCTTACTCATATCATAGTGTACAGTAGCAACCGTCCCTTTCTTTAAAACCTCCGCCGCCTTTAATGCAAGGTCCTCTTCAAGACAACCTGCGCTAATCATTCCGAATCTTGCTCCATCTTCAAAAAAAATCATGGATGAACCTTCTTTTTTATACGCTGACCCTTCAACATCGATAATTGTCGCTAAAACTTTACCGCCCGGACGGTCAATCAGATCAAGAATGGAATAAATATCTTCCATTAGACGCCTCCTACTTTTAACTCAAAAAGACTCTAACATATATATATTCATCTTGATTCCTATCCTAGAATGGTAATTTTTAAGTCAGGAGTTTCAGAACAAGTCAGAGCTCGCTTTCCTTTGCCCCAGCCCTTGCAGCATTAGTTACTTGGTTTATCAATTGAGATGTTTGGTTAAACAGCGAAACAACATACTGTTGTTTCTGAAGCTCCACTGGAATCTCAACTTTGATAAGATTGTCTGGAGGTCCAGACATCGCTCTCTTATTACCGAAAAAAGGAATTAATTCCGCAAACTGGTCCGCCCATTGGGTAAGCTGAGTGTCAGATATCGTTCCTTCATTGGCCCAATTCATTAATGTTTCCATCACTGATGATAAGTAGGTATAGCCAAGACTAAGAACTTGGAGCCTCTGTTGAATATATTGAAGCTTATTTTTGCTGTTTTTTCCAAATGGATTGTACATTAAACTATCAGAAGCCGCGTTTAATGATTGTTTTGTTTGGTGGAGTTCCTGCAAAAGGGCACTTATTTCCTTTTTAACCTCCTGCCCCTCTTGTTTGTTCATTCCCGTTCGAATCCAGTCTGACACCTTAGTAAAGGTTAACATCAAATGATGATCGAAATCGTTCAAGTTTTGAGATGCCTGCTTTGTATAGTTAGGGGGGTAAAAAAACATCTGAATCAAAACGGCTGCAATTGCCCCAATTAACGTATCTCGAAAACGATCAATGAAGTACTCCCCTGACTTATGCTCCAGTACAAACACAAGCAAAACAGTTAAGGCAACTTGATGTATGGCTGATTCATCCCTTTTTAGCCACTTTGTTATGAAACATCCAATCAAAATTAATATCCCAATCATCCAGCCATTTACACTAAAATATGGTGCAGCCAGCATGGTAACGACAATGCCAATTACAGTTCCAACCATCCTGTGGTAAGAATACTGTATCGAACGATTTATTGTTGTTTGCAAACAAAGTATGACGGACAATGGGGCTAAATATGGATGTTCCGAACCTGCCAATTTAGCAACCTCCCAGGAAAGTGCAGAGGCAACTGCTATTTTCCAAATTAAAATTGCTTTGTTTTCCATTTGTTTCTGTTTCTTATTCACCTTGACCAATCCCCGCTCTTGTTTTTTATCAATTTTTCCGTACAACTCTTAATTTATCCATTTGGTTGAAATTTGCCTTGCCAAAACCAATCGAGGTAAGATACATACGTAAATGCAAACAAAGAGGAGGATCTCAAATGGACAGCTTACATATTGATTTCAAAAAAACAGCTTTAGTTCTAATTGATTTACAAAAAGGCATAGTTGCCGCGCCTGGTGGCAAACAAGTTTTAGAAAATGCTGTAAAACTTGTTGACCTGTTCCGAAAAAATAACGGTTTTATCAGTTTTGTCCGAGTCAGTTTTTTAGATGGGAAGGATAGTTTACACCCTATTGTTGACCCAACTGACACTCCAGCGGTAAATCGGCCAGCCGGCTGGGATGAACTTGTACCTGAGCTTGGGGTATCCGAAAATGATTATGTGATTACAAAACGGCAATGGGGGGCATTTTTTGGCACTGATTTAGATCTACAGCTTCGCCGTCGCGGCATCGATACGATCGTTTTATGTGGTATTGCCACCAATATTGGGGTTGAGAGCACAGCAAGAGAAGCGTTCCAATATGGTTACAATCAAATCTTCATAACAGATGCTATGACCACTTTCTCACAGGAAGCTCATGAAGCAACGATTCGATTTATTTTTCCACGGATTGGGAAACTAAGGACAACTGAGGATTTTTTATCGCAAATAAATTAAAAATGATTAATCGAAATGACTAACTTTCAAAAACAATTAATTTTCCGTTCATAAATTGTTCAATGTTTTTAGATATGATTAGGACAGGTTCCTAGAGGACCTCCTCCTAACCATCATAAAGACTTAAAATGCCCAGCCTGTGCTGGGTCTTTTTTATAGACAAGAAAATTAAAAGATCTCTAAATTTAAACAAGTATATAATGAATCAGCTCTGTCCATAAAGATACTAAACCATTTTTTGTTTGGAGGATCTTTATGAATGGAATATACCTAATTAATGAAAAAGTAAAACTAAACGGGTTAACCCTGCAAGAGAGTATTCAATTACAAAAAGAGGCCTTAATGGCTTATATTCAGGAACAAAAAATAAAAGTAACAAAGTTAAATCCTTACCAGCTTCATGATCATTATTCAATTCCGCATGCCCTCTACTATGATTTAAAATCAAAGAGAAAACAATTAGATTGTTTAATGATATATTCTCCGCAAATTATCGAAGATTATATGACGACTTATCCCGCACGTTGGTTGATGTTAAAAAGTTTTTTTGACAGAGTCATAATGGTTCAGCAATATGCAAGTCAAGTTCAATAATAAATAAGAAAAACCGGTTGCCCGGTTTTTCTTATTTGGTCTT
>JAUZQA010000229.1 GCA_030705665.1 Bacillota bacterium | reverse complement strand
GTTGCAATAAACATGACTTTAGAAAGATCATATGGTTCTTCAATATAGTGATCACTAAAATTAAAGTTTTGCTCAGGATCTAATACTTCCAGCATCGCTGAAGAAGGATCTCCGCGAAAATCATTTGACATTTTATCGATTTCATCTAATAAAAAGACTGGATTGATCGTTCCTGCTTTTTTCATCCCTTGAATAATCCGTCCAGGCATCGCTCCGACATAGGTTCTTCGATGACCGCGGATTTCGGATTCATCGCGAACCCCGCCTAGCGATACACGAACAAAATTACGTTTTAGTGATTTCGCAATCGAGCGGGCAAGACTTGTTTTACCAACTCCCGGAGGTCCAGCGAGACAAAGGATCGGTCCTTTTAATGAATGTGTTAACTGCTGAACAGCTAAATATTCCAATACCCGTTCCTTTACCTTTTCAAGTCCATAATGGTCGTCGTTTAAAATTTTCTCGGCCCGATGGATATCAAGATCATCCTCCGTTTTATCCTTCCATGGCAAGCTTAAAAGCCATTCAATATAGTTACGAATCACTGAACTTTCAGCAGAGCTGCTTGGAATTTTTTCATAGCGGTCAAGCTCTTTTTGTGCTGCCTGCTTCACATGATCCGGCATTCCCGCTTTTTCAATTTTTTCAGAAAGGTCAGCAATTTCTCCTGTTTTCCCTTCTTTTTCACCTAGCTCTTTCTGAATAGCTTTCATTTGTTCCCGCAAGTAATATTCTTTTTGCGTTCTTTCCATTGATCGTTTGACGCGCTGACCAATTTTCTTTTCAAGATTTAGTACTTCTTTTTCATTATGAAT
Source organism: Bacillota bacterium (assembly GCA_030705665.1). The sequence continues at coordinate 6,113 of JAUZQA010000229.1, read as the reverse complement.
AATATCGATAACACGATTCATCCGTTCTTTTACATCGATCGTTTCAAGAATCTCCTGCTTTTCCTTTTGCTTTAATGGCAGATGGGAGGCAATGATATCTGCCATCCGTCCCGGCTCTTCGATGTCAGTTACAGATGCATATGTTTCTGCTGAAATTTTTTTGGATAATTTTATGTATTGCTCAAAATAATCAAGCATCGTCCTCATTAAGGCTTCATCTTCTACGTCTTTTGGGACTTGTTCTTCATACGGTTCAACTGTAACAGCAAGGTATGTCTCTTCATCGTGAAAAGAAATTATTTTACCTCTTTGTAAACCTTCAACCAAAACTCTGATCGTTCCATTTGGGAGTTTTAGCATTTGCTTCACTTTTGTTACGGTGCCCATATTGTACAAATCATCTTCAGTTGGTTCATCGATGGATATTTCCTTTTGCGTTGTTAAAAAAATTAAATGGTCATCAACCATGGCCTTTTCAAGGGATTGGATTGATTTTTCGCGACCCACATCTAAATGTAAAACCATTGTCGGATAAACAAGCAATCCCCGAAGCGGTAGTAGTGGAATTAATATCTCTGTTTTAGCCACGATATAGCACCTCCAATAATAAAATTTTACTTTCTTTTAAAATTATAATAGTCTTTGTACAAATTCTATCTCATTTATAAGTAAGTGTCTAATCTAAGTAGATTTTGTAGATAACCTATCATCAATCCTATCTGAATATTATTTTCCCCTAATATAGAAAAAAACTTCGGATTGAATTTTCAAACCGAAGTTTTTTTCTCTCATTTCCGAAAACATTTGCTTATATTGATGTTAAATTGTTTCTTTTTTGGATAATTCAACTGATGCGGGTATAGAATCATGCTGAAGGTGCATTTTTACCAAAGCACGTTCAAACACTTCATTAAGGTGTTTAACAGGCACGATATTGATTCCTTTTATTTCGCCCAGGATGGATTGTAAATTTTCTTCAGGAATGATGACCGTTTTAGCACCGGCTTTTCTTGCAGCAACAGTTTTTGGATATACCCCGCCAATTGGTTTTACGTTCCCATGTATTCCTATTTCTCCAGTCATTGCTATTTCATTGTTAATTGGTATTTTATAAATGGCAGAATAGATTCCAGTTGCCATCGCAATTCCTGCAGATGGACCGTCGATTGGTACGCCCCCTGGAAAGTTAACATGAATATCATACTCATCCGCAGGAACTCCCATTGAACGCAAAACAGTAATAACATTTTCAATTGAGCCTCTTGCCATACTTTTCCTGCGAATGGATTTTCCTTGTGTCCCTATGCTTTCTTCATCGACAATTCCAGTTATATTAATGGAACCCTTTTCTTTTGCCGGAATGGCTGATACCTCAATTTCGAGCAGCGCCCCGGAATTTGGCCCAAAGACAGCAAGACCATTTACAAGGCCGATTTTTGAATTGGTATGAATCTTTCTTTCCATCCTTGGTGATAATTGGCTTGAATGAATGACCCACTCAATTTCCTCATCCTTTATGTAGTTACGATCGTCAGTAATGGCTAGTCCAGCTGCAATTTGAATCATATTGACAGCTTCTCTGCCGTTTCTCGCATAATTGGCTAACGTATTTAAACCGGTATCATGGACAGACAGCTTCACTTTGTCTGCCGCATTTTTTGCTACTTTAAAAATTTCTTCTTCGGTCAACTCTCTAAAGAAAACCTCCATACATCGTGAACGGATCGCAGGCGGGATCTCACTTGGAGTCCGCGTTGTCGCACCGATTAGACGAAAATCAGCCGGCAGTCCATTTTTGAAAATATCGTGGATGTGTGTAGGAATTTGAGTATTTTCCTCATTATAATAGGCACTTTCCAAAAATACTTTTCGATCCTCCAACACCTTAAGCAATTTATTCATTTGGATTGGATGCAATTCACCTATTTCATCGATAAATAAGACACCGCCATGAGCATTTGTTACTGCTCCCTGTTTTGGCTGTGGAATTCCTGCTTGTCCCATCGCTCCTGCACCTTGATAAATTGGGTCATGCACAGACCCTATCAATGGATCGGCAATTCCACGTTCATCAAATCTTGCAGTTGTGGCATCTAATTCTACAAAAACGGAACTATTTGAAAATGGCGATTTTGCATTCTTTTTTGCTTCTTCTAATACCAGCCTGGCTGCAGCAGTTTTCCCAACCCCTGGAGGCCCGTATATAATGACGTGTTGCGGGTTAGGCCCGCATAATGCAGCTTTCAGTGATTTAATTCCATCCTCTTGCCCGACAATATCCTGAAAGCTCGTTGGTCTTACTTTTTCTGAAAGGGGTTCCGTTAATGAAATTGATCTCATTTTTCGTAATTGTTCCATTTCCTTTCGGGATTCTCGATCAATTGAAACTTTTTGTGTACGCTGATTTTTGAGTAAGTTCCAAAAATAGAGACCTATAATAATACCGAAAAATAGTTGTATAAATAAGGCAATCCCCGTCCAACTCATCCAATTCCCTCCTGAAACTTAATTACTAAATAATCATTTCTTCTAGTATCTCCGTTAAAAAGGGGGAATAAACAAAGAATCTTATATTGTCCTGGCAAAAAAATATGCCAGGCAAATTTGCCTGGCATACAGTATCATCATGCAGAAGTTTTTCTTTCTTCTTCAACCACAGTACCATCTTCAAGAACTAATTTTGGGAGGCTGTTATCGGTAACTGTCTCTTGTGTGATGATACACTTGGTAATATCTTCACGGGAAGGTAAGTCGAACATAACATCAAGCATGATGCCTTCAATAATGGATCGAAGTCCACGTGCACCTGTTTTTCGTTCGATTGCTTTCTTCGCGATTTCTTTTAGTGCATCTTCTTCAAATTCTAACTCGACATCGTCTAGTTCAAGCATTTTTTGGTATTGCTTGACCAAGGCATTCTTTGGTTTTGTCAGAATTTCAATTAATGCTGCCTCATCGAGTTGTTCAAGGCTGGCAATAACCGGAAGACGTCCAATAAATTCAGGGATCAATCCAAAACGAAGTAAATCTTCAGGTAAAACCTTGGAAAGCAGCTCTTTTTGTCCTAATTCATGCTGTTTATTTTCAGAGCCAAATCCGATAACTTTTTGGCCTAAGCGCCTTTTAATAATCGTTTCTACACCATCAAAGGCTCCGCCGCAAATAAACAAAATATTTGTTGTATCAATTTGAATAAACTCTTGGTGTGGATGCTTTCTTCCACCTTGAGGCGGAACACTGGCAACCGTGCCTTCAAGAATTTTTAAAAGTGCTTGCTGTACACCTTCACCGGAAACATCTCTAGTTATGGAAGGGTTTTCTGACTTGCGAGCGATTTTATCGATTTCATCGATATAGATAATGCCCTTTTCTGCTTTTTCTACATCATAATCAGCAGCCTGGATCAGTTTTAACAGGATATTTTCAACATCCTCACCAACATAGCCTGCTTCTGTTAGCGATGTTGCATCAGCTATAGCAAACGGAACATTTAGAATTCTCGCCAATGTTTGGGCAAGGAGTGTTTTACCGCTACCTGTAGGTCCAATCATGCAAATATTACTTTTCGAAAGCTCGATATCGTCAATTTTACTATTAGAATTGATTCGTTTGTAGTGATTGTATACCGCAACTGAAAGCGATTTCTTTGCTTGGTCTTGACCAATAACATATTCATCTAAGATTTCACGAATTTCTCTTGGCTTTGGTACGTCTTTAAATTCTACTTCTTCTTCAGTTCCAAGTTCTTCTTCTACAATTTCAGTACACAATTCAATACATTCATCACATATATATACTCCGGGTCCAGCAACTAATTTGCGAACCTGATCCTGTGTTTTACCACAGAAAGAACACTTTAACTGCCCTTTTTCATCATTAAATTTAAACATAATTTCACCCCTTGAAAACATCTTTTCTATACATTAAAGCAGTGAATGCCGAACAACACTAAGAGCTTATTTATTCATTCAGCGTTATATGTATTGCATTGTAACATATTTAGGTGATGGACGGGAAATAAAAACTCTTGAAATTGATGCTTAACTAGCACTTGCATTGTTTGGCACTCGGTTAAAGATAATTATGTACTCACTTAAGCTTAACCATTAATGAAAAGATTAAGTCGGAACACGGTTCACTTTTTCGATATTCTTTATGTAAAAAATATTCCCAGTCCAATTTCCATACTTCTATTATAATATGTAATTTGCCAATTGTATAAAACAAGGCACGATTAAATCGTGCCTTGTTTTATGTGTTTGTTATTTTTTATTCTCAACAAGGAAGTCAACTGCTTTATTTAGCTTAAGATCAGATGTAATACCTTCTGTTCCGCCAAGTGCAGCTTTGATATTTTCAACTGTCATATTGTACATTTGTGCCATTTTCTCTAGCTCTGCATTAACATCTTCTTCGGATGCTTCAAGATTTTCTGCTTTTGCAATTGCTTCAAGAGTTAAATTGAACTTAACGCGTTTCTCGGCATCTTCTTTCATTTGTTCACGAAGAGCAGCTTCATCTTGGCCGGAGAATTGGAAGTAAAGCTCCAAATTCATACCTTGCATTTGCAGACGTTGTTCAAATTCTTGCATCATGCGATTGATTTCAGTGTTAATCATCGCTTCTGGAATTTCAACTTCTGCATTAGCAGCAGCTTTTTCAACTAGTGTATCGCGAAGCTTGTGCTCTGCCTCATGCTCTTTGCTATCTTTTAAACGAGTTTTGATTTTTTCTTTTAATTCATCAAGTGATTCTACTTCGTCATCTGCATCTTTTGCAAATTCATCATCAAGTACTGGAAGCTCTTTTCCTTTAATTTCATGAACAGTTACTTTAAATACAGCAGGTTGTCCAGCTAGTTCTGCTGCATGATACTCTTCAGGGAATGTTACATTCACATCTTTAGTTTCTCCAGCTTTTGTACCAACTAATTGCTCTTCAAAACCTGGAATGAAAGAATTTGAACCTAATTCAAGTGAATAATTTTCTGCTTTTCCGCCTTCGAAAGCTACATCATTTACAAAGCCTTCAAAATCAATAACAACTGTATCGCCATTTTCTGCTGGGCTGTCTTCTTTCACAACAAGCTCGGCATGACGGCTTTGAAGTGCTTCTAATTCTTTGTTTACATCTTCATCTGTAACATCTGTATCGAACGCTTCAACTTCAAGACCTTTGTATTCGCCTAATTTCACTTCAGGTTTAACAGTAACCGTTGCTTTGAAAATGAAATTTTTACCTTTTTCAATTTGCTCAACATCGATATTTGGGCGGTCAACAGGTTCAATTCCTGTTTCTTCAATTGCTTGCTCATATGCTTCAGGAAGAAGAATGTTAATTGTTTCTTCGTATAGTGATTCAACACCAAAACGTTTTTCAAACATTGGACGAGGCATTTTTCCTTTACGGAATCCTGGTACATTTACTTGTTTGACAACTTTTTTGAATGCTTCATCTAAACCTTCGCTTACCTTTTCTGCACTTACTTCAACAGTAAGCACACCACTGTTTCCTTCTAACTTTTCCCACTTTGCAGTCATGCTATTTTCCCTCCAACAATCTATTCTCATTTTCATTTTGTAACAAATTGGGTGAATATGTCTTGTCGATCAAGTACTATTCATTATTATGTAAAATCTATTTTTTTACACAATGCAACCCCTACATTATAACATAGGTTTGTTTTGTTTCAACAGCAACAACTAAATTATCGGATAAGAAATTTCTTCTAATTCCTTGATGAGGTTAGTTGTCGCTTCTAATTCTTCTAGTGTGATGTTGTATTCACTAGTGAATTTGCTGCGCTCTGGTTCATTCCCGTAATATTGATATGCAATTAAATGAAAGCCGGCTGCCCATGCATTGGGATCTTTAGGTTCAAGAATAAATGGATAGGTAATTAGAAAGTGACGTTCCACTAAGCTCTTTATATTTTGGAAAAGAATCGGATCATTATCTTCTAATTTCACTTGTAACAGTTCAAGGATTACCTCCATTCGCGGCTGTGCACTTATTTCTGGCAATTCTAGCGGGATAAACTGTTTTTGCAATTTACATTTATGAACAGTCACTTCTTGGTCATATTCTTGATCTTTCAGTAAGTTTAAAAGCAT
>JAUZQA010000228.1 GCA_030705665.1 Bacillota bacterium | reverse complement strand
ATGCTATTCAACTGTTCATTATTTCGCCTTGTTAAATAGCCAATTTTTTGAAACCATTCACCCTTACATTTCCAGATTGGGATGTAGGCATTTGGATAATATTCCTCATCATGCTCAATGCCCACTTCAATAAACGATTCATAATCAGTCTCAAGTACATCTATAGCCGTAGCAGGTTTTCCTTTTTTCTTTCGAATTAGCTCAATAACAAGTTGCTTATCCATTTTATTAAATTCCGGCTGATATTTTTCTCCCAGTTCTCGGCAAATTATTTCACATTCTTTTTCAATAGCCATTATATTTTGCTTCTGCTCATCGTCTATTTGAATGATTTGCTTCAAAATATCACCTCGATGATTCAATTCAATCTGCTTGTTCATTTTATCGAAATTTGAGTTTGCATACAAACTCTTTAGTTCCTTTCAAGGAATTAAATCAAAAAAGCCCGATCCATTTATGATCAGGCTTTTCGACTTATCGGATTACTAATCCGATAATTTTATAAATGTTCATTACTTCATTCTCTCTTTAAGGACTTCAATAGCCTTTTGGAGCTGGGTATCATTCTGTTGGATTTTTTGGCGTAAAAGATCCATTAATTTTAATGTGGAGTCACCTTTAATAATCCCATCCGCAGGCAGACTTTGAGCTTTTTGGAATGCTATAACAGCATTTTGAGTCTTATCATCAAAAAAACCATCTTCTCTTCCAGGATCAAATCCAAGGGCTTTTAGCATAATCTGTGCTGTTTTAACGTCTGTTGAGACAGTTGATAGCTTCAGTTCCTTATCTGGATCAATCATTGTCAGATTTGCATAGTCTGGCAGTGCAACTGGATAATCCGGTTTAAGTCCTTTTTTATGAATCCAATTTCCGTCAGGAGTTAACCATTTTGCCATTGTAAACTTGAGGTTAGAACCATCTGAAAAGTCCTGAGCAGTTTGCACAGTTCCCTTTCCAAAAGATTTTTCGCCCACAAGCGGCACCCCAGCAGATTCATTTACTGCAGCAGAAACGATTTCAGATGCACTTGCACTCCCGCTATCAATCAAGACGACTAATGGCATAATGTCGTTTCCTTTATTTTGAGAGGTATATTCCTTAATCTTACCATTACGATCTTCTACCTTAAATAGCACTTTCCCTTTTGGAACAAATAGGCTAGAAATATTAATAGCCTGATCCAATAATCCACCTGGATTTTGTCGTAAATCCAAGACAAGGCCTTTCATACCTTGCTTTTGTAAATCATTTAATGTATTAACGAGTTCCTTTGATGTATTGCTTGAAAAACTGGTGATCTGAACTTTTGCAATTCCATCACCGACCATCTCTCCATTTACAGTATTGATTGGGATTTGATCCCTAACAACGGACACCTTGACAGGTGCTTCTGTACCTGGACGTTGAATGACTAAATTAACCTTTGTACCTTTTTTTCCTCGAATTAATGCAACTGCCTGGGTTGAATTCATTCCTTGCAAGCTTTTACCATTTACAGATACGATAATATCATTTGGCTTTAAACCTGCCTTCTCTGCTGGTGACCCTTTGATTGGAGAAACAACGACAATATGGGCATCTTTTTCTTGAATTTCAGCCCCAATTCCTTCGAAAGAAGAAGAAATACTGTTATGGAAGCTTTTTGATTCAGTATTGCTCATATAATCGGAATATGGATCGCCAAGAGATTGAACCATACCATTGATTGCTCCATTGATTAACTTTTTGTCATCTACCTTTTGATAGTACCCATTTTTTAATGTATCATACGCACTATAAAGTTTAGAAAATTCAGCCCTGTCTGACCCGACTGTTGCTACTTTATCATTGCCAAAGGCCAGCGCAAATGTTGTAATTCCCGCAGATAGAAAAACAACTAAAAAAAGAAGCATGATAAACTGGAATTTTTTCATTCGTATAAATCCAGATTTATTTTCTAAATTTGTCTGTTCCTGCTTTTCTTGTCCAACTTTTTGTTCATCCAAAGCTTTCACCACTTTCATTAACCACTTTCATAAATAAACCCTTAATGATTAGAATAACATCTTTTTTTAAAAAATTACAAAGAAAAGTTAGTGAAAAAAGTATTAGCTTGATATTAAAATTTTATATATTAAAAAAGAGAGGGTTTCTCTCTTTTTTTTAAATCTTTTTAACTTCCTGAAAATATTCCTCTAGTGTCCAATTATTTTTATAAATTGTCGTTGCAGCCTTTACACCGACATAGCGGTAATGCCAAGGTTCATATTCATAATGAGTCAGATTTTCTTTCCCTTTTGGATATCGGAGAATAAAACCAAAACGATATGCATTTTGGGCCAGCCATTTCCCCTCTTTTGTATTGGCAAAACCTTCTGTTAATTGGAGATCGGTAGATTTACCAGCAATGTCCATGGCCAAGCCTGTTTGGTGTTCACTTGTGCCTGGAATAGCTACGGCTTGTTCTGCTTTATCCTCTCCTACATGGGTTACTTCTGCATCAAATAGATCTTTTTGCCTGCTGTATGAACGGTAACCGGAAACAGCACACAGTTCAATCCCCGAACTTTTTGCATCCTTGAACATTTCTTCAAGTGCCAGGGCTGCTTCTTTTCTCATAAAGGCTTTTTCTAATTTTAAGTCCGTAAAGGAAAACTCAACATTTGGCCGAACTAAATCATTGGGAATATAGTTATTTGGTAAGGAATAATCCTTATTCACCAAAGCTAAAACATTTGTCGGGTTTTGAATAATATTTTTGCCATCTGCAGCCTTAAGATTATTAAAATACACTGATTCTAAATTCAAAGGGTTTCCCTTAATTTTTTGAGGTCCATTGCTTACTGTTTTCTGCTCACTATCAGCGCTGCCTATAAACCCTGTATGAGGAGCTATCCCGCTGCAGCCAGAAATAAACAGAAAACATCCCATTACTAAGATGCCTTTTCTTAATTCCATCATTTTTCCACCTGTTTTTTTAGTTTTACCTTTGCACTATACCGATTTTAACTCTAAAAATCAAGATTTCTTTTGCTTGCAAAATAAAAAAAGCCAAATAGCCAGCATTTAAATAATCGTTGCGGGCATTTGGCCTTAGGTATATGGTTATACAATATTAGTCATTTGTCGCAGCTTCTAAAGCGACTTCTATCATATCATTAAAAGTAAGTTGCCTTTCCTCAGCTGTCGTCTCTTCACCCGTCAAAACATGATCGCTTACGGTTAATACAGATAAAGCCTTTCGCCCAAATTTTGCTGCTAATGTATAAAGTGCGGCCGTCTCCATTTCCAAAGCAAGAATTTGATATTGTGCCCACTTTTTTAGGTCTGCGTTGTCATTATAAAACATATCAGCGGTAAACACGCTGCCCACTCTTAACTGTAATCCTTTTTCAACTCCAGCATCATATGCCTTTTTTAATAAATCAAAATTAGCTGCAGGTGCATAGTCTATACCGCCAAACGTCAAACGATTGATTTGTGAATCTGTAGATGCTGTCATGGCTAGAATAACATCACGGACTTTTACATCCTTCTGAATAGCTCCGCAGGTTCCAACACGAATAAGCTTTTGGACATTATAACTTTGCATTAATTCGGTGATATAGATAGAAATGGAGGGAACCCCCATTCCTGTTCCTTGGACAGACACTTTTATTCCTTTATAGTTTCCCGTATATCCAAACATGTTACGAACTTCATTGTAGCATTTGGTATTTTCTAAAAAATTTTCAGCAATATATTTTGCTCGAAGCGGGTCACCGGGTAATAACACAGTATCAGCGATTTCATTTTCCTTTGCTGCTATATGTATACTCAAAATAAAACCTCCCTTAAAAAAGTCAATATGTATCATTCTCAATATAACATAACTGCATTCCAAAGAAAAAAAAGCTAAACGCTCATATGTTTTAAACTTTTGTGGAAAAATACACTTAGATTTTCTCAAAGGGGAAATCTAAGGCAAAAAAAGAGGGGGATTGTAATATGGGTAAAAAACATCGCAATCGAATCAATTCACCTAAGAAAAACAATCATATTCCAGCAGAACAAATTGTTGCAGAGCATGAAGCACATGCAAAAGAAGTAACTGCAACAGGAGGGCGCAAACGGAATTACCATTAGGATATAAGCTTTATTTTAGGATATAAAGCCTGGGGAAACGGATTCCCCAGGCTTATATAGTGGTTTCATTTTCCATTAAAAAAATAAAAAGCCGGGCAGCTGCTGCTCGACCATAGTGGCTAATCAACTATTTTCAATTTTGTCTCCCGCTTATTTATCATCAATGAGATTTTCGTCCCTCTCTTAATCTTCTTCAATTTCTTCATCAATAATGCTTTTTTCCACTAAATATTCAAATGTAATATCAGCGATTTCCTCTAACTCCTCTTCTGTAGGAACGTATCCCCTTTTTACAAGCTCATGAAAGAAAAATTCTGCAATTTCTTCCGTATCAATAAATACTTCAATTTCTCTCACAGCATCGCCCCCTTTTTAGAGAATGTATGATGTTCGTTCTTTTTTAATGCTTGTTAATTTCTATTTCATTCCTTATTAAAAATAGAGGTTTATTTTTGGTCTTTTTCAATTTGGACAAGCATAAAATTCAACAAATAAATCATTCCTTCCGAGGTGAAACAAATGACAACGATCCAAACCTTAATTGCTGCCTTTATCGAAGATGTAAACCGTGAGGATGGCCGTTTTTTACAGTATTGCGAATCCATAACCAATTTTTTATTCTTTCTGATTAAGTGGGGCGGAATACCGTTTATTTTCTATATACTATATGAGTTTACAAAACTATAAATTTACACATGGCTTTTACCATCATTATTTGTAATACTCGCTAATTTCCTCAATACTACCCTCATTACCTGGTAGTATTCCTGATCATGAAACATGTCAAAAAGAATTCGATAATCATTATAAATATCTAATAAACTGTCAATTAGTTCTTTCTGTTCCTTTTTTCGCTCCATCTCTTCAACTTCCGCTTTTCTTAATATATTTTGTAATTTAGGTAATTTTATGGGGTTTTGTTGTTTGTTAATCATGTAGAGGAGACCTAACTTTTGGATGAAAGTATCCGCACTTTCTGCATCTGCCACAAGGGTTAGTTCTTCTTCATTTGCTTCCAGCCATTCTCCATCTCTTACTCTAGAAAGCTCATAAACAACGTCTTCCCATGCGTCTTCCTTATACCGCCATATTTCTGTTCTAAATCCAACGACCTTAAATAACTCAGAACCATAGCCGCTTACTTGAACTAAGTCCCCAAAAAAGAATTTATACTCAATGTCAATTTGTTCTTGTTCAACAATTTTCCCTTTATATTCTGAAAGCAACTGTAGTCCTGCTTCCACATAAAGACCTTCACTATTATTGACCTCATATAGATATTTGCCGTCCAGCCACTTTATATCTGTAATTTTCCCAACAGTACCATACATCGTTATCACGACTGTATCACCGATCTTAAATTTCGGTTTTTTCTTTTTGTCCATCGTCCTCCGTCCTCTCAATGATCCGTCGTGAATATTTACCATATTATATGCTTAAGACAAATTGAACGCTTACCATATTGGAAAAGAAAAATCGCCCTTCTTAAAAAAGGGCGATTTCATCTATCTTGATCATTTTTTTCTGAGAACAAATATTGATCCCATGCTTCATCAAATACGGACATGCTCTCTAAATACTGGCCGTTTAACTCCAAATAAGAGCTGATTTCATCATAATCCTCTGAAATTTTTGGGAAACTGTGATCATGATAAGCATTGTTAGCAAAAACACTGATTGCATCTTTTGGCTCTGGATGCCGATATTTCATTAAAAAATGGTAAAAGGATTTTCTCATATTATAACGCCTTCCTATGCTATAGACCTCTAGAAATATTTTAGAATTACTATAACGAATCACATCGTTTTCGTCCAGTTTTACTATCATGGTTTCCCATTAATCTAATTAAAACCCTTAACGTTTTAACAAAAAAATCCTTTTTGAAATTAAATTTTTTATCGTTTACCACTGAGTAAAGTCAAAGTAATTTTTTTTCAGAAGCCGCGGCATATTCATCAAATCTTTGTACCTTATTGTTTTACCAATCTTTTTGGTATCTACTAAGAACAACTGGTCTTCAATATTTTTTACAATATCGTCAGGTTGATAGTAGATTTGACAGTCATGACAAACTATGGTGGGGGTTTCGGTTATTTCGATGGCTCTTGTACCATCGGGCAATTCCCAAAAAACACTTTCCCTACTTTCTTCAACATTTTGGCTTTCGCACCAGTCACACACAATCTTCATGCTTTTGCATGCCCCCCCTATTCGTTTGACTGAGTTGATGGATTTTCTTTACCTGTGTTCTCTTTTTCCTTGTTAATCTGTGCTTGAAATTTCTTTTCCTTTAGTTCATCCCGCTTTTCACGTTTATTTTTTAATGTTGTATGGGTTGGATCTTCTGCATAATGCTTTCTGCGGTTTAGTCTGGAAACCTCTTCAGGAACTAGATTAAAATGCTGATCATTCATGATGCCGGCAATTCCTGCCAATGACTTTTTCTCTTCCATATCCGGATAGATCTCTTTAAAATAACCTTCTGCCCGACCTGGGACGTAATTTTCCGGCTCGGGATAAGAGGTAATCACCCCTTCAAAATTTCGTAATACCACTTTTTCTGGACTTTGAGAAATCAAATAATTGGGCTGGAGAGCAATTTTCCCGCCTCCCCCTGGAGCGTCGACGACAAATGTAGGTACCGCGTAACCGCTGGTATGACCTCGGAGTCCCTCAATAATTTCGAGCCCTTTTGAAACAGGGGCGCGAAAATGACCAATTCCTTCAGACAAATCACATTGATAGATATAATAAGGACGCACGCGGATTTTTACAAGATCATGCATCAGCTTTTTCATAATCGCTACACTGTCATTGATT
>JAUZQA010000227.1 GCA_030705665.1 Bacillota bacterium | reverse complement strand
GCTTTTTTTCCACTGAAGAAAATTTCTGTAGTTTGGGTCCATTGTATTATATTATATAAATATAAAGAAAATTTAAATATAATCAATATATATATATATATATATATATATCAATCTAACGAAGAAGATGGTCATCGGATAGCAATTCATCAATAGATACAAATCCACATCCATTTTGGCTATAATCTTTTGACCTAAAAATTGGTTTCACCACTATTTCGATTTATTAGTTGAGCTGACGGACTTTATTGAAAACACTCGTTGATTGGCGCGGAAGGGACGAAGACTCCTGCGGGAGTACAGGGCAGGGGAGACCCCGCAAGAGCGAAGCGATGAGGAGGCTCCTCGGCACGCCCGCGGAAAGCGAAGTGCCTGGAGCGCTAATCAACAGACATTTCAAAAGCCGTTATTCTAATCGTAATATTACCAAGTACCGTGGAGAATTACTAAAGAAATCGAATTAAAAAAAGCTGCCGAAAATTTTTCGAAAGCCTGAAACCCTCACTTTTTGTGAGGGTTTTTTGTTTATTTTTTCTGTTTAAGTATTTTTTGAATTTTCAATATAATTATAATAGGAATTTTACTTCTACGAAATATTCTGATATAATTGAATAAATACCTTGGAACGGGAGGATTATATGTGGATAGAAAGGAAACAGATGAACTGATAAAGTCTTTTGCATCTTGGTTAAGAATCCAAGGAAAATCAGATGGAACATTAAACACCTATATAGGTGTAATCAATTGTTTTAGTGATTTTATGTTTAAAAATGGCTTAAATATGCACGATATTCTTTCTGAAGATGTACAGGCATATATCCATAATCTCGAAAAGGAAAATAAAAGTCCAGGAACCGTTGAAAAACATTTTGCTGCAATAAGTGTCTTTTCTAAATTTTTAAATAATCCAAAAATGACCCATAATATTGAAAGAAAATTAAAAGAAAAAGCAAATGAAGTTCCTGAATCCCTTGATCCCGATGAACAGAAGAAATTGATCGAAGAAGTGTTAGCGGATGGGAACTTGCGAAATATTACGATGATATTTACTTTGTTACACACTGGAATTAGAGTTTCAGAACTATGTGATGTAAATAAAGATGATGTGGTATTGGATGAGGATAACGCTTACTTAAATGTAAAACAGGTAAACTCAAATGAAGGCCGGGAGATTCCTTTATCTGATGAGTTGCGTAAATACCTAGAAAGGTATATTAATTCACAAAATAAAGATAATCCTGCATTGTTTGTGTCAAATATAAACAAAAGATTAACGCCTAGGGCAGTACAATATATTTTGAAAAAATATAATGTCAACCCTCATAAACTCCGTCATACTTTTTGTCAAAAGCTAATTAATAATGGTGTTGATTTGCACACTGTTTCGAAATTGGCAGGGCATAAAGATATAAATGTGACAAAAAGATATTCAAAAGAAATTGAACCAGATGTTAAACGGGCAATCGATAAAACATTTATTTAATCTTAAAAAACAAAAACCGACATTTCGGTTTTTTGTTTTTTATAAAAAGAAAATACCCCCACACTTTCGATGTTACCTTCGAATAATTTATTAAAGCAACATCTTAAATAAATTGTTTGGAGGTTGAAGATGATGAAAATTGATATCGATCGATTGTTAGAGTCGACAACTGAACTAAAGGCTGATAAAAACGATTTTCAGGTTAAAAAAATAGAAATCGATAAAATTTTAGAAATTACGAGTAATTGGTGAAAATATTATAATATATAAAAAAACAAAAGATATCAAGATATTTGCCGAAGCTTCCTAAAAATTTAGGAAGCTTTTTTATTTTAAAAAATTATTTTATAAAAATTTTACTCCTTGTATTGACTTTAGTAGTAAAAGAATACTAGAATAATTTTTAAATATATTTAATTTTTTGACTCCTTTTTATCTTTAAAGCGTGTGTTCGTAACAGTGATAAAGTATAATCAAAACTGTAAAGGGAATATGCAGCCAAGAGAAAAACATGTTTTAAGAAAACTTTGTAGACAGGGGTTAACATTTTATTAGAGGGGGATTTACTATTTATGAAAAAGTTTGGCCGAATTTTTTCCGTTGTCGCAATGGGAGCATTGTTGCTTGCCGGCTGCGGAAGCAAGGACACAGCAGGGACCACAAAAAAATCAGACGGGGCAAAGCAATATAATATTGGAATTACCCAATTTGCAGTTCACCCTTCACTCGATGCAGCAACAAAAGGTTTTAAACAAGCATTAAAGGACAAAGGAGTCAACGCAAAATTTGATGAGCAAAATGCACAAGCAGACATGAACAATACCCAAACCATTGCAAAAAACTTTGTTGGAAATAAGGTTGACCTGATTTTTGCAAATGCCACTCCGAGTGCTGTTAGTGCTTTAAATGCGACTAAAACAATTCCAATTGTGTTTACTTCAGTGACTGATCCAATTGGTGCAAAGCTGGTTAAATCATTTGAACAGCCTGGAGGAAATGTAACCGGTACGACAGATAACCATCCTGATGCAACCAAAAAGACGATTGATTTTATAACCGATGAAGTAAAAGCAAAGAGCATTGGTGTAATTTACAACTCTGGTGAACAAAACTCAGTAGTCCAGGTAAAGGCAGTAAAACAATTAACAGATAAAAAGAATGTTAAGGTAGTAGAAGTTTCTGTTTCAACTTCAGCAGAAGTGAAACAAGCTGCTGAGTCTCTTGTAGGCCGTGTGGATGCAATTTATGTTCCAACAGATAATACGGTTGTTTCCGCACTTGAATCGGTAATTACAGTTGCTAATGATAAAAAGATTCCGCTGTTTGTAGGGGAACTGGATTCAATGAAAAAAGGTGCTGTGGCAGCTAGCGGTTTTAATTACTATGATATCGGCTATCAATCCGGAGTCATGGCAGCAGATATTTTAACCGGAAAGAAAAAGCCATCAGAAATTCCAGTGGAACTTCCAAAGACATTAAAATTGGTTATCAATAAGAAAGCTGCCCAGGCGCAAGGCTTAAAAGTAGATCCAAACTGGTCGAAAATTGGGGAGTTTTATGAAGGAAATTAATGAAAGACATATGTTTTAGCTTTTTAGGGGGAGGCCTCTTTTGGGGCACCTCCTCATTTTTAGGTGAACAGGATTTAACGAAAAAATATAAAAGGTTTACCAAAACGGGTGCCTACATATTAAAGACTTAGGCATCTAGCTTTAGTCAAAAGAAAGGATGATCTAATTGTTTACAGCTATATTTGGATCATTTGAGGCTGGTATTATTTATGCGATCATGGCAATCGGTGTATATTTATCTTTTCGAATCTTAGATTTCCCCGATTTAACGGTAGATGGCAGTTTTGTAACCGGAGCATCTGTTGCAGCTATTATGATCGTTTCAGGGGTAAACCCCTTTATTGCAACCGCGGCAGCCTTACTAGCAGGATTTATCGCAGGATGTTTAACAGGAATTATTCATACATTTGGAAAAATTAATAACTTACTTTCCGGAATTTTAATGATGATCGCACTTTATTCTATTAATCTAAGAATAATGGGGAAATCAAATGTTCCTTTATTAAATTCTGACACTATTTTTACAGAAATAAAAAGTATCTCCGAAAAGTCCGGTATCGATTCATTTATGAATCATATTTTAACCTCACTTGGACTTGGTGATAGTTTGCCAGAAACATGGGGAATCCTTCTTTCTATGATCATTGTAACTTTCATAATCAAATTTATGACGGATTGGTTTTTGCAAACCGAAATGGGCCTTGCAATCAGGGCTACTGGTGATAATAAAAGAATGATCCGCAGTTTGTCTGCCAATACAAATCTCTATGTTATTCTCGGCCTTGGTATCTCCAATGCGTTTGTTGCCTTTTCAGGAGCATTAATCGCTCAGCAGGGTGGATTTTCTGATGTTGGTATGGGGATTGGGATGATCGTAATTGGATTAGCATCAGTTATTATTGGAGAAGCATTGTTTGGAACAAAAACGATAACAAGAACTACTTTATCTGTAATTGGTGGAGCGATTGTCTATCGGATTGTTGTAACTCTTGCACTTAGGGTTGAATTTTTGAACCCAGGCGATATGAAGCTGATTACGGCAATCATTGTCCTCATTGCACTTATGGCTCCAAAGCTTATTGACAGTTCCCGTGATAAACGGGCAAAAGCTCGAAGAAGAGCAGAAACAATGAATACTCTTCAAGCTTCCGTCAAGCGAAAGGATGAAAATCATGCTGCAATTAAATCAGATCTATAAAGTTTTTAATGAAGGGACACCTGATGAAAAAGTAGCAATAAATCAAGTGAATTTAACCCTTAAAGAGGGTGACTTTGTCACCATAATTGGAAGTAATGGAGCAGGAAAGTCGACTTTAATGAATATCATTTCAGGCGTTATGTTCCCGGACATTGGGGGGATACTTCTGGATGGGAAAAATGTAACGACTCTTCCAGAATACAAAAGATCAAAAATGATTGGTCGGGTTTTCCAGGATCCGATGGCTGGAACAGCTCCCACTATGACCATTGAAGAAAATCTTGCAATGGCCTATTCACGGAATAAATCAAGAACGTTAAGAAAAGGGGTTACAAAGAAACGGCGGGATTATTTTCGTGAAGTATTAGAAACACTGCATCTTGGACTTGAAAATCGATTAAGTGCTAAAGTTGGATTATTGTCAGGTGGAGAACGCCAGGCATTATCGCTTTTAATGGCAACTTTTACGGAACCTTCAGTTTTATTGTTGGATGAACATACTGCTGCACTAGACCCCTCAAGAGCAGAATTAATAACCAACTTAACGAAAGAAATAGTGGATAAATATCATTTAACGACATTAATGGTAACCCATAATATGCAGCAGGCAATCGATTTAGGTAATCGTTTAATCATGATGGATAGCGGTCAAATCATTTTTGAGGTAAATGAAGAAGAGAAGAAAAAGCTGACAATTGAAAGCTTATTACAGGAATTTCAACGAATTCGCGGTAGCCAAATGGCTAACGATCGAGCTATTCTATCATAATAATATTAAAAAGATCATTTTCTATAAATCGAAAATGATCTTTTTATTTGTTGAATTTGAGGAGAGGAATAATAGTTTTTATTCTAAATATATAAAAAATTCATTTATAATGAAGGGAGAGCTAGCTAGCAATTTTTAAGGAGGAGATATTTTGAAATTACTGCAGTTTATTAAAGAGGGCGAGCCGCGTTTAGGAGTTAAAATCGATCAAGGCATCATCGACGTAAAAGAGGCGGCAAAGAATTTAGAAATACCTATACCAACGACCTTACATAGAATCATTCAAGAAGGTCAAGATGGACTTAAGAAGTTAAATGATTTTATTAGCCGAGTTCTTCAACATGAGGGAAAAGATTTTATCATTCCCGAAGATTCCCTTACATACGCACCAGCAATAACGAATCCTGAAAAAATAATTTGTGTGGGATTAAATTATATCGATCATGCAAAAGAGTCGAAAATGGAAATTCCGAAATCCCCTGTATTGTTTAGTAAATTTAATAGTGCTTTAGCTGGTCATTTGGAAACGATCGAAATTCCGGCGGATGCAAAACATATTGATTATGAAGCAGAAATGGTAATTATTATTGGGAAAACTGCTAAAAATGTAACAGTCGAGGATGCATTGGACTATGTATTTGGTTACAGCGTTGGAAATGATGTTTCGGCACGTGATTTGCAATTTAGGTCTGGACAGTGGTTATTAGGAAAAACACCTGATGGCTTCGCTCCAGTTGGCCCATATATTGTAACTTGCGATGAAATTAACCCAAACAACCTTTCAATTGAATGCCGCGTGAATGGGGAGATTCGTCAGAAAGCCAATACTAGGGATATGATTTTTGATTGTGATGTCTTAATAAGTTATATATCTCATTATATAACGCTAAAGCCAGGTGATCTTATTTTCTCAGGTACTCCGGATGGCGTAATATTGGGAGCCCCTGAAGAAAAACAGGTTTGGTTAAAATCCGGGGATGAAATGGTAGTAGAGATTGAAGCAATCGGAGAATTAAGAAATGTCTTAAAGTAAATAAAAAAACCCTTTGGATATTGAATCCAAAGGGTTTTACTTGCTTAGGGCGGTATGGAGTTCATTATGTTTCGATTAAAAAATTGTAATTTTTACAATGAAAGAGCGGTTTTATTTTCTTGGTAAGAATTTTGAACTTCTAACATAAATTTAACGATTTCTTCAGCTGCATTTGAATTAATAAATTTCTTCTGGCTTTCGATAATTTCATTTAATTTTTTCGCATCATTTTTTAATAAATCATCCATTGTTGCTTTTATATCTTGCGGTTCTTTACATATGACACCCAAATGATATTTCTCGGCAAATGCAGGGTTACTCTCTTCCTGCCCTGGCAAAGCACCAGTAATAATAATCGGTGTATTGGTTGCGATCGCCTCAAACATTACATTTGGGCTTCCTCTAGTAAATGCAATATCCGATGAAAACATAAGATCCTGGATGTTTTTTGTAAAACCATATACCTCTACTTTATCCCCATATCTCCCTTTTAGAGATTGTTCTAATGAAGTCTTGAGCTTTGCATTTCTACCTGCTACTATTTTTACGGTGCAATGAAAATGATCTAATAGATTTTCAGCAATCTTGTTCATATTTCCCACACCTTCACCACCGCTCATGACAAGGCACGTTAAAGGTTTTTCCTGATTCATGGTAAAATTCCTTTTTATATTTTGCGTTTTCCTGTAAAATCGAGAGCGTACGGGAAAGCCTAGGACTTTTATCTTTTCGTCAGGTATTCCATAGGAAATACATTTATCACGGGCTTCAATGGTAGGACTAATGATATAATCCGCTCTGTTATCTGCCCAAAGCGGGTAGATATTAACGAGATCAGCTATCAGCGTGATAAAGGGAATTTTAATCTGCTGTTTTTCT
>JAUZQA010000226.1 GCA_030705665.1 Bacillota bacterium | reverse complement strand
TATTTTAAAAGCTATATAATATGAGTATGACTTCAAAATTCATCAGGCTTTTCCCGCTTTCAATCAAACGTTTGATTAAATAAAAAAAGAATCGAGAGAGAGTACCAGCCGTACGCTTCTCGATTCTTTCTGTCTTGTGTTAAAAAACTCGGAAACCAATTTTATTGATTTCATTGATTTTTTATTGATAAATGATAATAGTGAAAAAAAGAATGTGTGAAACCACCAGAAATTACCATGTAAAGAAAGTTGGAAACTGATTTTTTATGTGCTTTCCATTAAGTTCTAATTGAAATGTGTAAATAACTATCTTACACTAATTGGCAATGGTACACCTGTTTTGTAGTATCAATAAATTAGTTAGCATCTTTACAGGAGCCTCTGCGAGCATAATCAAAAAACAAGTAGCAAGGATAACAGCTACTTGCTTTTAAAAAATGTTGTTATTGTTAGTATCTTTTATATGTGTAAGAAACAAAAAAACAAGTAATTCAAGACTTGCATATTTTGGGCTTCTTAATTTTATTCCTTATTGTGTTAAGCCCCCAATAGTACAGCAAGCTACATGGATAATTTATTCAGATTCTTTCATAGGTGAAACTAATATGCTTAATCCAATTTCACCATAATCCCACATCTTAACCCAAGGAAATGTACCATCTGGTAATTCAAATACTCTTTGTTCTTGTGGTTTGATTGGTTCACTTGAGCCAGTACAACCATGTGAAAAAGTAGCTGGATGGATGCTAACTTTTCTTCCTGTATCGTTAAAGTAAATAAATTTCATATTATTATATCCTCCTTTAAAGCTCCCTTTTCTGGAATAACTGCTGCATAGTATCATCGAAAGATGCACTAAATCCATTTTGTATCTTTTAACTTTTCTTTTTTCAAATTATAGCTTTTCGTATGTAATGATAAATGAGCCAAGTACGCTTTTCACTTGCTTGAAATTCAGTATTACTTTATCCCCTTTTTTAACATTCGGATTGTCAGTTGATACGAAATTTAAATATTTTCCAGCTTCAATATTGTAACCAAAAGCACTATATCTTGTCTTTTTGCAGTAGGATAGCCTTGCTGCTGGCTCGTGGTTCTTTTTGATGTGTCCGACGCCAGTTTGAAGGGCGTGGCAGCTACTACACTTAATTCCTATTAAAACTATCAAATTTATTGACTTTAAGACTCAAGTTTATTAGGATGTACTTGACTGATTAATCAGTCGAGAATGGAGGGGAGTAAATCGACGGCTAATAAAACGATGGATCGAAGAGAACAGATTTTAACCATTTCGCTTCAGTTGTTTGCTAAACATGGTTATCATAAAACCAAAATTTCCGATATTGTCCGTGAAGCAGGAGTAGCTCAGGGTACCTTTTATTGGTACTTTAAAAGCAAAGAGGTCATTGCCTTAGAAATTATTCAAAATGGCCAGAGCCACCTTTTAGAGGTTGTTGCGCAAGGCTATCGCAAAATGGCCGGAACTGTTCAAGATGCGGTAAAATCTTCAGAAAAATTGTTTGAAGATTTATTTACGTTTGCAGAAGAAAATCATGATTTAATCAGACTTTTACTTAAAGGTGTCGAAACGGAAGCTTCTGTTCATGCCGTCATCAATGAAACTTGGTTAAAAATAGAAAAAGCATTTCGAAATAATATTGAACGGGCAATGGATCTGGAGATATTGCCAGAAAAAGATGCTTCTATAGAATCAGCGTTTTTAGTCAGTTTAATCAAAGGAACACTTGAAAGATGGTTATTCAGCCCGGAACATTCAACGATGACAGGAAAGTCGGCCGGTGAACTTGCCCATGAACTCGTAAATTTTGAGTTTTTTGGTCTGCTCGGTATTTAAGCGTGATGATAGTCGATCAGGATTTAAAAAATAAATAAATAAATAGCTATGTTAAAAAGGAGAACAAAAACATGAAAAGAAAAAAACAATCATTGTTCCTATTTACGATTCTGCTCGTATTTTCCCTCTTGCTAGCTGCATGTGGCACAGGCAGCAAAAACATTACTGCTGCTACGAAAGATAATGGGGGCAAAACCGACTTATTACAGCAAGTGAAAGACCGAGGCGTTCTTAAGGTTGGAGTAATGGGTACATACCAACCCTATAACTTCTTGAACAAAGATAAGCAAATGGACGGATTCGATGTCGACATTGCCAAAGAACTTGCCAAACGATTAGGCGTAAAAACAGAGTTCGTTGCGCAGGAGTTTTCCGGAATGATTGCCGGTCTGCAAACGAAAAAGTTTGACACTGTCATTAGTCAAATGACGATCACGGACGAACGAAAAAAACAAATGGACTTCTCCGACCCGTACATTACAAATAACGTAAAGGTTATTGTCCGCCAAGATAATAATACCATCAAATCTGTAAATGACTTCAAAGGGAAAAACATCGGGGTTGGTTTAGGTACAAATGACGAAACCTATCTCCGTACCGAATTACTTCCCAAAGTGGGCAACTTTAACATCAAAACTTACGATGATGTCATCACTTCACTTAAAGACTTAGACGCAGGCAGAATTGACGCTACGATTAATAATATGTATGCTCTAAAACCACTTGTAGAAAATAACGGCTTTAAAATTAAAGCTGTCGGAGATCCAATTAAATCAGACAAAGCCGGGATTGCAGTCCGTAAAGGAAATCCAGAGTTTGTTAAAAAAATAAATTCGATCTTAAGTGAGATGAAAAAAGACGGAACTTACAATAAAATCTTTGTTAAATGGTTCGGTGAACAGCCACAAGATTAACCGACCCCACAGAGAAAGGATTTAACGATTAGCATGAACGCTGTTTTGGAAAATTTCTCATTTTTATTAACAGGAGCGTACTATACGCTCCTTATCACGCTGGTGTCGATGTTTTTCGGTACAATGATTGGTATTATTGTCGCCATTGCAAGATTGAAAGGAAACCGGGTGATCAGTGGGTTCGCCCGCTTCTATGTGTCAATTATTAGAGGAACGCCCACGCTCGTCCAAATTATTATTGTCTATTATGGATTGGCTGATTACAATATCCAGTTGAATCCATTTGCAGCGGCCTATATTGCCTTAAGCATCAACATTGGTGCCTATATTTCCGAAGCACTTCGCGGAGCATTGCAATCCATCCCGAAAGGACAAACAGAAGCTGCCTATGCCTCTGGAATGACACCCTTCCAGACAATGAGAAGAATCATTCTCCCGCAGGCAATCCGGATTGCAATTCCGCCAATGGGAAACACGTTTATTGGTATGTTAAAAGAAACATCGCTGGTGTCCGTCATTACAGTGACTGAACTTTTACGCTCTGCACAGTTATTGATTGCCCAATATTATATCTATATGCCATTTTATCTTTCTATTGCGGCAATGTACTGGGTTTTGAGCACGTTGTTTTCTTTTATTCTGGAAAAGGTTGAAAAACGTTTATCTATTTATGTGTAAGTTGGTGTTTGGTCATGATCAGAACGAACAAGTTATCAAAAAGATTTCAGAACCTGGAAGTTTTAAAAGGCATTGACTTAAAAGTGAATGAAGGCGAAGTAGTGGCGATTCTTGGCCCCAGCGGTTCTGGAAAAAGCACCCTGCTCCGCTGCTTAAATGGCCTGGAAGAATTGACGGGCGGAAGCTTTGAAGTGAATGGCATTTCAGTCGATACAAAACAAAATAAACGGGAACGAACAAGGAATTACCGGGAAATCCGACTTCACACCGGAATGGTATTTCAACAATTTAATTTATATCCACATAAAACGGTCCTGCAAAACGTCATTGAAGCATTATTAATTGTTAAAAAATGGAACAAGGAAACGGCCATTCAAAAAGGGGAAGTTTTATTATCAAGAGTGGGGTTGTTTGAAAAACGGTTTGAGTACCCTTCCAGATTATCCGGCGGGCAGCAGCAACGGGTGGCCATTGCCCGTACATTAGCCCTTGAGCCAAATATTATTCTTTTTGATGAGCCTACTTCAGCTCTTGACCCCGAATTAGTGGATGAAGTTCTATATGTCATAAGGGAGCTTGCCAATGACGGGATGACCATGGTCATCGTAACACATGAAATGCAGTTTGCAAGAGAAGTGGCTGACCGAATTGTGTTTATGGATGATGGAGTCGTTGTTGAAGAAGGAGTGCCGGCAGAATTTTTTACCCAGCCAAAATCCGAGCGGGCCAAAAAATTTCTAAAACTATAAATCATCATAGCAAAGGAGATCAACATGATCGTACGAACAAAATGGAATGGCGAGCGAGCCTTCACAGCTGTCGGGGATTCCGGGTATGAGATCAATATGGATGCAACCAAAGCATATTTCGGCGAAGGACGGGGTGTGACACCGACCGAAATGCTTTTAGGCGCTGTTGCAGGATGCATCGGCATTGATGTTACCATGATTTTACGACATTATCTGGACTCCGTCCGAAGTTTGGAAATTATCACAGACGGAACAAAAAAAGAGGAAGCGCCGCAAGGTTTTACCTCCATAACCGTTACGTTTATCGTAGATGGCGACATTGACAGCAAACGAATCTGGAGAGCCATTGATCTTGGAAAGGAAAAATATTGTGCTGTATCCGATTCATTAAAGGCAGATATTACTTTCCATCTGATATTGAATGGAGAAAAACAAACAAGATAGATAAATGGGGAATTAAGAAAACCGGGCAAAATTCTGCCCGGTCATTATTTGTTTAGAGAATATCCAATATCTGTATTTACGCCATGTACTCCCTCATACCGTTAACCTCTTGAGCTTTTTTAAAGTAACATAAGTCCCTTTTATAAACAGTTCTGTTACGTCTCTTCCCGATTTCTCAACCACTTTAGCTTTACCATCAAGTACATCTATCCCATTTCCACCACCTATCTCAGCTGGTTCTCTTGGGATTGAAAAGCCACCGAGCAATTCTGGACATACAGTTATTGCTTGGTTTTCTTCAATAAGTTGGCGTATTTTTTTATCGAAACAGTGCGTACCATTGTATCTCACCTCTAACCCTGCTAAACATGAGCTCACTAATATCATTTATATCACCTTAATCCAAATAGTATCTTATTTCATTTTTACACTAAATGGCCCTTCATGTAAAAAAACGCTAATCCAATTCTGGAAATGCGTCCAATTGTTGAATAAGAAATAAATTATTGAAAATACAATTATAGGTGAATCAACATCCTTAATTTAATGTTGAGAAAAGATCTGCAGTAAAAAACTGTTGGATTTACTTAGAGTACAAAATTTTCGAAATGTTAGCGGCATCCATTATACAAAAAAACTGCCAACCAAACCCAATGTTTTGGTTGGCAGTCTAAACAGGGACTGTTGTTCATTGACAATGGTCCTTGTTTAAATGATGAAGAACACATTAAGCTTTAACAGCTAATTCTACTAAACGTTGGGCAGCAACTTTGACGTTTTCCATACCTGCAGCAATGATTTCTTGTGCTTTATCAGGGGTTGCAGCGTGACCTTCGATAATGACTTCGTCTATGATTTGCATACCGAATACGCCACCAAATACGTTGCGCATATAGTTAACGGCCATTTCCATTGGAGCTGCTTCCGGTGCTGAGTAAACACCGCCACGGGCGCTTAAGAAAATTGTTTTTTTGTCTGTCATTAATTGAATCATGTTCCCTTCCGCATCATATTTAAAGGCGAATCCTGCAGCGTATACATAATCTATGAATGTTTGTAATTTAGCCGGGATTGTTAAATTCCATAATGGAAAAGCGAATACAATGACGTCTGCCGCTGTGATGGCGTCCATTGCTTTTTGTTTGGCACCTAAAAGGCGCGATTCAAGCTCTGTTAATTCGCCGCCGTTTTGTACTTTACCAAATGCATCAAATAATTCCTGACCGAGGTAAGGGGTATCTTCTGCAAAAACATCGTAAGTTGTTACGTTTACTTCTTTGCCTTCTAATTCTGCCATGAAAGTTTCATACATTTTACTAGAGACTGCTTCTGTTGCTGGGCGGTTATTTGCTTTCACTACTAATACGTTCATTATTAAAACTCTCCTTTATGTTATCTACATTTTATCTCGAATTATATTATCTCAAATTAAAGACAATTAGTAAAATATTTAACTCGAACAATTTCTTTTAAATGTCATCTACTTGCATTTCTTGGCCTGTCCATAATTCTAATGCACTTGCAGCCTGCCACAGCAGCATAACGAAGACCATCTCCCTTTTCAGACACGTTAAACAAACAAAGCTGATGCTCTTTTTTTGGACTGGTCTGATTGAATATTTTACTTGAATAGAGCCATCGTCACGGACAAATTGAACCGGCATCTCGGATAGAGAACCACTCCATTTTCAGCCACCATTGACTTTGCTAAATTCAATGGCAAGCAGCTAGGCTGTGGCTGGACCTTCTGCCGTAAGTATTAACTTTGTCTGAGAATGTGATTCTTTTCAACCGAAATATTCATCTGATTTATGTTTTTTCTCTTTTTATTCCCTTTTTGGCAGATTTTTAACACCGGTGAGATTGTTAACCATTCTGACCCTATACATAAATAAGAGCACAATTCTTTCTGCAGAATGCGCCCGATTGTGGGAGACTACAGCACCAATTTTGCAAACCGGCATATTTTACAATTTGTCCATACATCGTTCCTGACGCCAATATCGTTTATTTTCCTTCATCCAGTATGGCATCACATTTTACAATCATACAACTTAATTCTTTTAATAAATCTAATTCATAGTAATTATCCAGCTTGTTCCCTTCTCGATCTGTGAAAACGCGGATTTTAGGGCGCTGAGGTAAATGGTGATTATAGTCAACAACTACCCCTTTTTCCCCTGTATTAAGGGAAACAGTTACACCAATCGGATAAATCGCAACCGATTTCCGAAATGCGTCGATAATGGTTGGATCAAATCGCGTATAACATAAACCTTGAACAACCTCCATAGCTTCATGCGGCAACATCGCTCGTTTC
>JAUZQA010000225.1 GCA_030705665.1 Bacillota bacterium | reverse complement strand
TCATATCCCCACTGTGATATGCAGTGTGCCTCATCAATAACAAATAATGAAATATTGATAGTCTTTAAAATGCGGAGCAAGTTAGCAACATGAAGCATTTCTGGAGATAAAAATATATACTTATATTTTTTTATATTGTGAAGGACATTTTTTTTCTCATCATATGTTAAAAATGAGTTTATAGCAATAACTCTTTTTTCCCCAAAGCTCATCATTTGTTCTACTTGGTCCTGCATAAGTGATAATAAAGGAGAAACGATGATAACAGCTCCCTCAAAAATATAACCGGGAAGTTGATAGCAAAGGGATTTACCGGTCCCTGTCGGGAGCATGGCGAGTGTATGGTTCCCTTCTAAAATCGATGTAATTACTTCCTTTTGTCCTGGCTTAAAAGAATTGTATCCAAAATATTTTTTTAACAATTGTTCTAATTCCATTATTTTACCCCGTATTTTGCTAAAACTAAGCGTATTTCAAAATAATTAGCCGCCGAAACCTCATCTTTGATTAGCTTTAATTGCTTAGATGCTGTTTTTTCGACTGCTGCGATAATTCTGTTCTGTTTTTGCTGATCAACAAAATGATCGATAGAAAAATCCACGATATTTATTGCAATTTCAACAATATGGTCTTCAATTGTACTTGTTTTTAACTGTCTGTATGCAGCTACTTCCTCAATAGAATATCCTTTTGTTAGCAGCTCGTATGTTTTGTAGGACGAATTTGTCATCACAACATTTTGATTTAAATTCTCAAGAATGGAGGATAGTAAGGGAAACTGGTGCTGATTTGTGGATACTTTTTCAATTAAGTAATGAAGGATATTTAAAAATTCAATCTGGTATTGCTCACCAGCCATGTTGAGCATTTCAGAAACTTGTTGGGATGTCTGCCCAATCCTTTTAAAGCCTGTGAGCCGAAAAATAAGAATGGACGGATCGAGGCGATGGCCGCCTTGCAGACAATTCATTAACTCTCCATATAATATCTTTCCAATTTGGTTTCTTTCCAATTTGGTTTTTTGCAAAAAAAATTTAACCCAGCTACGAGTTTCCTTACTTTTCTGAATCGGGATATAGTTTGTTTCTTTATTTACAAGATTTGAAACTACTTGAACAAGCAATGACAGCCTTTCCCAAAAACGCAAATCTATTTGCTGAAATTTCAACCCATTAAGATACATTGGCGCAGGAAATTGGCTGCAGAGCTGCATAAGGTGTGCCTCTCCTGCTTTGGTTAAACCAAAACGGTGGTCCCCACAAGAAATAAGCCATTGTTGTTCTGATTGCTTATGAATTACAGCTTCAAAAGCGGCACGGGTAATGGAGGAATATACTCCAAAATAAGGAGTCAGCTGAAAAAAATGCGCATCTTGAATTGTTTGTGATGTTTTCTTTCCTTTTAATAGATGATAAATGGAATAAATAGTTCTTTCGCCATTAAGACTTTTTAAGCAATCTAATACAACCCTGTCAACATACGACATTCCATTCACCACCTTTAAGCAATATTCTCTCTTATTTTATCATGAATCTTTTGCCAAGTTTGAAAAAAATGTGGAATTGCGCCGAATCTAATTGATCTGGTTGAATTATGACGTAATTTCCTATTGAAAAGTTAGCGATTCAGTTTTACAATAGGTATGTGAAATGGTTTCCATACTTAATTATGGGAAGCAAGAAAGCACTATATTTGTTTAATTATACTGGGAGGTATTTTTTCATGGCAAAGTACACTATTGTTGACCAAGAAACTTGCATTGCTTGCGGAGCATGCGGCGCAGCAGCACCGGATATTTATGATTATAATGATGAAGGTATCGCATTTGTAACACTTGATGAAAACGCAGGAATCGTTGAAATTCCTGATGTTTTAATTGATGATATGATGGATGCTTTTGAAGGCTGCCCAACTGATTCAATTAAAGTTGCTGATGAGCCATTTGATGGCAACCCAACTAAATTCGAATAAAATTTTTAATTATATAGTTAAGCTAATATACCCTCTCGCGATGAGAGGGTTTTTTTATGTTTACAATTCCATAAAAAAAACCGCTGAATGTTTCATCTGCGGCTTAGATAGTCTACTTTTTGGGGATAACCAGTATTTGTTCTATTTTGATTAAATCTGAATGTAGATGATTCGCTCTTTTTAATTCTTCAACACCAATATTACGGGTCTGTGAGATCGACGATAGCGTATCACCTTGTTTTACAATGTATGTATTTTCTGTATTATTTCTTCCAGTTATTGAGCGAGTTAATGTTTTTTCATCCTGCACACCATAACGTGTACTTGCCTCCAAGACATTCCCACCATGGTTTACCACCCCGGCTTGTACCACTTCGCCCAATCCTTTTTCCCCTAAAAGCCCTTCTGGATCTAAGGCAAACTTTTTGTCATACGTCCATTCATTTTGATGCGTTTCAAAATGAAGATGGACACCTGTAGCCTGCCCAGACCTTCCCATTTTTCCGATTGTTTCTCCTTTTCGTATTTGCTGGCCAGATGTTACAAGTCTTTCATTTAGGTGTGCATAGACTGTAACATAATTGCTTGGGTGGTGAATAAAAATTACATTACCATAGCTTTCAGAATAATAGGATTTTTCCACCACGCCATCTTCGACAGCAAAAATAGGAGAATTTAATTTACCGGCAATATCGACGCCTTTATGTTTTCCTTGTCTTGTGCCAAAGGTATCTGAAATAATGCCATCTGCCGGCCAAATCCATTCTTCTTTTAGATCACTTGAGCTGACCATGCTAGCTTGGGAGTGTTTAGCTTCCAAAAATAACAGCCCGACACAAAGTGCCATTATTCCAGCAATCAAAAACCTTACTATGTAGTCTCGCATTCTTATCCTCCTTGTTTATCCTTCCTTTTTCACCATATGTAGGCTTTTTTCTGTTTAGAACACCGACAAAAGATAAGGTGACAAGCATACTTGTTATAATTTGGAGTTTTTTGCGATTTTATTCACATTTTTCGTCTTCATAAATAAAAAACCCACCCAAATTATTGGATGAGTTTGAAGATAGGTAATTCTCTTTTCAATGTTTCTTGTGAAACAAAAACAATCGGCAAATTGATTGTCATTCTTTCTATTTTCGCGGAAGGAAAAAAGAAAATGTCGTACCTTGATCAAGTTTACTTTGAACTGAAATTTGTCCCCGATGGGCATCAATAATATTCTTGGCGATGGCCAGTCCCAATCCTGTTCCAGACCTTCCTCTTGTCCTAGCTTTATCCGCTTTATAAAAACGTTCGAACACAAAAGGTAAATCTTCTTCAGGTATCCCTGACCCGGAATCCTTAACCTCCATATGGATGCCTTTTTCATCTCGTATAACTGTTACTGCAACATATCCACCCTTTGGTGTGTGTCTAATTGCATTATCAATTAAATTTGTAAGGACTTGCTCAATACGATCAGGATCAAATGAAAAATGTGTTATTTCTTCAC
Source organism: Bacillota bacterium (assembly GCA_030705665.1). The sequence continues at coordinate 3,509 of JAUZQA010000225.1, read as the reverse complement.
TTATATTCGCACTGATATTAATTTCATTTTCCTTGGCAATCCCTTGGAATTTACGAATAATCCGATTAATAAAAGAGGTGAGTTCTACTTCTTCAATAGTAAGTTGAATATGACCTGCTTCCATCCTGGCGAGATCAAGTAATTCATTTACTAGACGGCCCATTCTTAAAGATTCGTCATAAATAACTTTAGCCATTTCTTTTTTCTCTTCCTCAGTCTCTGCAACATCATCAACGATCGCTTCACTATACCCCTGAAGCATGGAAATAGGTGTTCTCAGCTCATGTGAAACATTTGCAATAAAATCTTTGCGAAGCTTATCCAATTTCCGTTCTTCCGTCATATTCCTAACAACAGCAACGGCACCGCGAATAAATTGATTGCTGTACAGCGGGCTTACTAAAATGACCCAGTGCTGCCCTTGTAAGGATATTTCGCCTATTTGATCTTTTTCTGTATCAACTGCTTGTTTGAATAGTTCCATTACCTTGGAAGGGATCGATTCAGTATCTGAACTAAAACTGCCCTTTTCATAGTACCAATATTGGAGAAATCGATCAGCAGGCGGATTTGTAATTAAAATGGTTCCATCCCGATTAAAAGTGATTACCCCATCTGCCATACTGCTTAAAATACTTGCCAGTTGTTCTTTTTCTTGACTTAAGGCATTCATATTAAACTTTAGCTGTCTTCCCATTTGGTTAAAGGCTGTCGCCAGTTCCCCAATTTCATCATGGGTAAGGATTGGGACTTTCGTATCAAACTTTCCTCTTGCCACTTCAAATGCTGCTTCACGCATTTTTCTAAGCGGTGCAGCAATTCTGGTTGACAAAAAGAAAGCAAAGATCGTTGTTAAGATGATTGCAACACCGGCAACAAGAAGAATAAACTTTGTTGTTGATTGCGATGTTTCTTTCACTACGTTTAATGATTGATAAATAAATACGGCACCATTTTTATCACCTGAAAGATGAAGCGGCACACCTACTATGGAATAACTGCCGTCACTTTGGCTTGCTGAAAGGGTCGTAACTTTTTCAACTTTTGTATGCCCATCGAAAACCTTCGATAATTCATTATCTTTTTGAATATTAGAAAACGTTAGTTTCTTTTTATCAATGGTATTAGGAGAATAGTAGATTTCGCTATTATCTTTAACAATCACTACTCTTGTCACATCATCCAAAATTTCCCATGATATTTCCAATCCTAGCTGAAAATTACTATTCCCATGTTCTTCTAAAACGTTTGCAATTTTCTCTGCTGTTTTTGTTAAATCTTTTTTCGTTTCGACAATATTATAGTTATCAAAGTATTCCAGCAGCATAACAGTCAGGATAAAAAGAACAAATGAAACTAATAAAAGGATGGTAAACCAAAGTTTACCAACTACACTCCGTATTAAAATCATTCATTTACTACCTCAAATTTGTAACCCACACCCCAAACTGTTACGATCATTCTTGCTGCCTGTTCAGATACTTTGTTTAGCTTTTCGCGAAGACGTTTTACATGTGTGTCAACTGTACGTAAATCCCCAAAAAATTCATAATGCCAAACTTCTTTTAAGAGCTGTTCGCGATCAAAAACTTTATCTGGAGCTTTTGCTAAGAAGTAAAGTAATTCATATTCTTTCGGAGTTAAACTGACTTCTTTCGCATCGGCTGTAACTCTATGTGCATCATTATCAATTGTTAAATGTGGAAAAACGATTACATCCTTTGTCGTCGTATCCGTTTGTAAATAGCTTGTTTGGGATGACCTTCGGAGTAATGCTTTAACACGCAATACCACTTCTCTTGGGCTGAATGGCTTTACTATATAATCATCCGTTCCTACTTCAAAGCCTTGAACGCGGTTTACTTCTTCCCCTTTTGCTGTCAGCATAATGACTGGAGTGGCTTTCTTTTCCCGAAGCTCTCGGCAAACTTCAATTCCATCTTTTCCAGGCATCATTAGATCGAGCAATATAACATCATAATCATTTGCAAATGCCTTCGAAAGCGCTTCATTTCCATCTTCTGCTTCATCAATGGAATATTCCTCACGTTCTAGATACATTTTTAATAAACGGCGGATTCTTTCCTCGTCATCTACAACTAAAATTTTCACGTCTTTTTCCATTAATAAATCACCTCATGGTGTTATTTTACAAAAGTGTGTCCAATTTTGCTATGCTTTCAGCAAAAGCAGTTGAAATATGTACGAAAAATGTTCACAAAAATGAAAAAAAATTACCTATTTTTACTATAAATATAGAAAAATCAGTACTAGTTACTTGCATTTTTTATTAGAATAATTTTTTTATGCTAATAAATTGATAAATACAATCCCAGCTAGGGTAAAAAGTCCCCACATTTGAATAGTGAGGACTATAGTTAATATTTGCAAAATGATTAAAAAGTATAACATTCCGTTAGTGAGAATAGAGAAATCAGCCTATTTCAGACTAGTTACATTAACTTCCTGCATAGGAATGTAATCCAGCAATGACTAAATTAACTGCAATTAAATTAAACATAATAATTACAAACCCGATTACTGCCAGCCATGCAGATTTTTCTCCATGCCAGCCCTTGGAAAGGCGGAGATGTAAAAAAGCAGCATAAAATAACCAGGTAATTAAAGCCCAAACCTCTTTTGGATCCCAACCCCAAAACCTTGTCCATGCAATCTGTGCCCAAATCATCGCAAAAATCAAAGCACCTAATGTGAAAACTGGAAAACCAATTAACACAGAACGATAACTTATTTCATCAACCAAATCTAGTTTTATATTTTTTACAAATGGCTGTAGTGCAGCAGCGATTCGTTTCCTTAACACGAGCCGAATCAGTGAATATACTAATAATCCAGCAAAAAATGACCATACGACCGTATTCATTTTCTTCGCATTTATGATGGCCGGCACTGAGAATAATGGCTTAAATTTATCTTTTGTGATCAATTCACCTTCGTGAGGCCCCACAAGGGCTGGCATTGTATATTCTACCTGTGCCTGGGCTTTAGTTTTATCAATCCAATTAAACTTTTCGTGATAGCCAATGCCGGTAAACACCGAAGAAACAAGAATAAAGCCTATTGTCATGACTAATCCAAACATGATAATCTCAAGCCAAAATGTTCGGGCTCCTGCTTTTGTTTGATCAATTACTTTAACAAGATAGATTAATCCTGCTGCAAAGCTGATGGAAAGAATTGCCTCACCAATCGCTGCTGTCGTAACGTGGATTTTAAGCCAGTCACTTTGCAGAGCAGGAATTAAAGGGGTGATGTCTCTCGGAAACATACTCGCATAGGCAATCACTAAAACGGCAACAGGCATCGTAAATAATCCTAATAGGGGCGTCCGATAAATAAAATAAATAATGATAAAGGCTCCTACCAGCGCCATGCCAAAAAAGGTGGTGAATTCAAAAAGGTTACTAACCGGTGCATGCCCAGCTGCAATCCATCTTGTAACAAAATACCCCAATTGAGAAATAAAGCCCACGATTGTAAGAACTACG
>JAUZQA010000224.1 GCA_030705665.1 Bacillota bacterium | reverse complement strand
TGTCGGGTATACTCCGCAATATACGATGGCTGTTTGGACCGGCTATGAGCAAAATGGCCGGGGAAACTATTTAAGTCCAAATGAAACCAAAATTTCACAGCTCATGTTTAAAAAGATGATGCAAAGTTTTGGGACCGATACATCAAAGTTCCAACAGCCAAATGACGTTTATCAAAGCGGAAACGAGCTCTTTATTAAAGGTGCAAAACGCGATGTTGTGAATACTGGACCGGGGAATACAACAACGACTCCAAGTGCGAATACTGGAAATGCGAACACAACAACTAATCCAAGTGCGAGTACCGGAACAGGGAATACAACAACAACTCCAAATGCGAATACTGGAATAGGAAATACAACAGCGAATCCAAGTGGGACTACTGGATCTGGGGATACAACAGCGAATCCAAGTGGGACTACTGGAACGGGGAATACAACAACAACTCCAAGTGGGACTACTGGAACGGGGAATACAACTCCGAGTCCAAGTGGGACTACTGGAACGGGGAATACAACACCGAATCCAAGTGGGACTACTGGAACGGGGAATACAACACCGAATCCAGGTGGGACTACTGGAACGGGGAATACAACAACGACTCCAAATGTGACTACTGGAACTGGACATTGAAATTTGCACGGCTAAAGTTCACCTTAATTGGAGGATAATTTTCTTGCACCACAATATGCAAAAAAAGTAGACACTGAAATAGTAATCAAAAAGAGACAAAACGAGACAGTTGTATCGTTTTGTCTCTTTTTTTTTGCATCTTCATTGTGTTCAAACATGGAGAAAATCGCTTTTGCTTCTTGGCACAGTTCTTGCATTAATCAAATTGTAATGAATTTTTCCAGGGAGGCTGAAAAAATGAGAACGATGGATAGCAAAGATGTAGCTTTAACAAAGGAAAAAGCGCAATGGATGTATCAAAAGATGCTGGAAATCCGTAATTTTGAGGACAGGGTCCATGAGTTATTTGGACAGGGAATCCTGCCGGGATTTGTTCACTTATACGCGGGAGAAGAAGCAGTTGCCGTTGGCGTCTGTGCCCATTTAACTGATAAAGATAGTATTACAAGTACCCATCGCGGTCACGGTCATTGTATTGCCAAAGGCTGCGATTTAAATGGAATGATGGCAGAAATCTATGGGAAAGTTACCGGGTTATGTAAAGGAAAGGGCGGATCGATGCATATTGCCGACCTTAATAAAGGGATGCTTGGGGCAAATGGAATTGTCGGCGGAGGCTTCCCGCTTGCATGCGGTTCGGCTTTAACAGCGAAGTATAAAAAGACTGGAGATGTAAGCGTTTGCTTTTTTGGCGATGGTGCCCAAAACCATGGGACCTTCCACGAAGGGATTAATCTTGCTGCCATTTGGAATCTTCCTGTCGTTTTTGTTGCCGAAAATAATGGCTATGCAGAAGCAACTCCATTTACCTATGCATCCAGCTGTAAATCTATTGTCGACCGTGCCGTTGGCTATAATATCCCAGGGATTAAGGTGGATGGAAAAGACATACTCGCAGTCTACCAGGCTGCAGAAGAAGCTGTCGCGAGAGCACGCCGCGGTGAAGGTCCAACCCTTATTGAATGTGTAACGTATCGAAATTATGGCCACTTTGAGGGTGATGCCCAAAAATATAAAACAGAGCTTGAAAAGATTGAGCATAAAACAGATAAAGACGCCATTCTTCTTTTTAGAAATCACTTGCTGAGCCAAGGGCTATTGGCTGAAAACGAACTGGCTGGTTTAGAAAAGTCTGTTGAAGCAGCGGTTAATCAAGCGGTGAAGTTCAGCGAAGAGAGTCCGTATCCTAGTGCTTCTGAATTGTTAACGGATGTATACGTTTCTTATTAAAATACCTATGAGTATGACCTGAATTCAACCAACTAGAATTTATGAATACTAGATTTGTCCATAAAAAGGAGGAACTATTCATGACAAGAAAATTGAGTATGTCAGCTGCGATTAATGAGGCTATGAAACTTGCAATGCGTAAAGACGAGAATGTCATTCTATTAGGTGAAGACGTAGCGGGCGGAGCAGAAGTTGATCACCTACAGGACGAAGACGCATGGGGTGGAGTTCTTGGAGTCACGAAAGGCCTTGTCCAAGAGTTTGGACGGGAAAGAATTTTGGATACCCCGATTACAGAAGCAGGTTACATGGGTGCTGCGATGGCTGCTGCATCAACAGGTCTAAGGCCCATTGCTGAATTAATGTTTAATGACTTTATTGGAAGCTGTTTAGACGAAGTATTAAATCAAGGGGCGAAGTTCCGTTATATGTTCGGGGGCAAGGCCCAGGTTCCTGTTACGATTCGGACCATGCATGGTGCAGGTTTTAGAGCGGCTGCCCAGCACTCTCAAAGCCTATATGCATTGTTTACGGCGATTCCAGGTGTGAAAGTGGTTGTCCCGTCCACACCTTATGAAGCGAAGGGCTTATTGCTTGCTGCGATCGAGGATAACGATCCCGTCATCTTTTTCGAGGATAAAACACTGTATAACATGACAGGCGATGTTCCAGAAGAATACTATACGATTCCGATTGGCAAAGCGGATATCAAGCGGGAAGGCTCTGATGTAACCATTGTAGCGGTTGGAAAAATGGTGCATACCGCAATGGAAGCAGCAGAACAACTTTCAGCAAAAGGAATTGAGGTAGAAATCGTTGATCCGCGCAGCTTGTCACCGTTGGATGAAGAGACGATTCTATCATCGGTTGCCAAAACGAACCGCCTCATCGTTATCGATGAAGCTAATCCAAGATGCAGCATTGCTACAGATATCGCAGCACTTGTTGCCGATAAAGGATTCGACACACTGGATGCCCCGATTAAACGGATTACTGCACCGCACACGCCTGTACCGTTCTCGCCGGTGCTCGAGGATATTTATCTGCCTAAAGCTGAAACAGTGGTCAAAGTGGCAGCAGAGCTATTAGGTGCACCTTTAGAAGTGTAAAACAGAAAGCAGGGAGGAGAGATCAACATGGCAGTAGAAGTCGTGATGCCAAAATTGGGAATGGCCATGAAAGAAGGCACCGTGTCAATCTGGAATAAAGGAGTCGGAGACTCTGTTGAGAAGGGTGAACCGATTGCCAGTGTCAGTTCAGAAAAGATTGAAATTGACGTAGAATCTCCTGCCGAGGGAACAGTATTGAAAATTGCTGTTCCCGAAGGAGAAGGGGTTCCGCCGGGAACAGTGATTTGCTATATCGGTATTCCAGGTGAAGAAGTGGCTGCAGGGCTTGCAGTCGAAGAAGCCCAGAAGCCAGAAGCAGAAAATGTTGCTCCTGCGAACGAAAAAACGGAGCCTGTTTCTAAAATGAATACGGCTCGTGTGAAAATTTCCCCTGTCGCAAGGAAAATGGCAGAAGCCGCCAACCTCGATGTTGAGAATATCAACGGTACAGGGCCCGGAGGAAGAATTACGAAGGAAGATGTGCAGGAAGCCATTATGAATTCGTCCACTCCACAGGCTGAACCGAAAAAGGAAACGAGCGAAACTCCGGTGACACCAATAGAGGAGACCCAGCAAGTCCCAGTCAGCGGTATCCGAAAAGTGATTGCCGCCCGCATGTTTGAAAGCCTGCAAAAAACGGCACAGTTAACGATTAATATGAAGGTGGATGTGACCGATTTACTCGCTCTGCAAAAGCAAATCGCTCAAACCGTTCAAAATCGTTATGATCATAAATTAACGGTAACCGACTTTATTGCAAGAGCCGTTGTCCTTTCATTGCAGAAGCACGGGCAGATGAATAGTTTGTTTATGGACGATAAAATTCATTTATTTAAAAACGTTCATCTTGGCATGGCCGTTGCGCTTGAAAAAGGGTTAGTGGTTCCGGTTATCCGCAATGCCCAAAGTTGTTCCCTAATTGCTTTGTCGCGAAGCATTAAAACACTTGCACAAAAGGCAAGACAAGGAGAGCTTACTCAGGAGGAAATGCAGGGTTCCACGTTTACGATTAGTAATCTCGGAGCCTACGGTGTTGAGCACTTTACACCAGTCTTAAACCCGCCTGAAACGGGAATTCTTGGTGTTGGTGCGGTCTATGATACCCCCGCCTATATTGGTGAAAAAGTAGAAAGAAGAAGCATACTTCCGCTTAGTCTAACATTTGACCACCGTGTACTTGATGGAGCACCAGCTGCAGCATTTTTACAAACGGTCAAACAGTATTTGGAAGAGCCGATTACCATGCTTTTATAGAAAGAAGGGAATATTTTGGCATCGATCGCAATTATAGGTGGTGGTCCTGCTGGATATGTGGCTGCAATTACTGCAGCCCAGCAGGGTCATGTAGTTACAATAATTGACCAGGGACCGCTGGGAGGCACATGTTTAAATGAAGGGTGTATGCCAACTAAGGCCCTCTTAGAAACTGCTGGGGTGTACACTAAACTTCAAAATGCTAGTGAGTTTGGGATTCAGGTTCCATCCGCCAGCATTGAAATCGATTGGAATGCCGTCCAGGGGCGGAAAAACAAGATTGTTACGACACTGGTTCAAGGAATCCAATATTTAATGAGGAAAAATAAAGTGAAAGTAGTAAATGGATCGGCTTCTTTTCTCACGAGCAGGGTTTTACGGGTTGAGAATAGTGGAAAGCAGGAAGAGATAACGGCCGATAAAATCATTATTGCGGCAGGATCTGAACCTGTCGAACTGCCATTTGCTCCTTTTGACGGCGATTGGATCATTCATAGTGGTCATGCGATGTCGCTGCAGTCAATCCCTTCCTCTTTGCTGATTATCGGCGGAGGTGTAATCGGCTGTGAATTTGCTAGTATTTTTAGCCGATTAGGAACAAAAGTCACCATTGTGGAGATGGCGGATCAGCTGCTGCCGGGAGAAGATCAAGATGTAGCTGCGGTCTTACATAAGGAGCTGGAGAACGATGGTGTAACGATTTATCCTTCGACTAGATTAAAAGATTTAAACAAGGAGCAAAAGAAGGCGATTTTTGAAAACGATCAAGGGCTCCATGAAGTGAATGCCGAATTGGTTCTAGTTTCGATTGGGCGTAAGCCAAGGGTGAATAGCTTAGGTCTTGAGAACATTGGCATTGATTTTTCAAGACAAGGCATTCACGTGAACGAACACATGCAAACAAATATTCCGAATATCTATGCCTGCGGTGACATCATCGGCGGTATTCAGTTGGCCCATGTAGCTTTCCATGAGGGAACAGTGGCCGCTTTAAACGCTTGCGGACTGGATGAGCATGTCAATTATCGGGCGGTGCCCCGCTGCATTTATACCTCACCTGAGATTGCAAGCGTTGGGTTAACGGAAAAGCAGGCCATCGATCAATATGGAGATATAAGAGTGGGAGAGTTTCCTTTTTCCGCAAACGGGAAGGCGTTCATTGCGAATGAACGGGCTGGAAAAGTAAAAGTGCTGGTTGAACCAGAGTACGGGGAAATCGTCGGGGTTTCGATTGTTGGGCCTCATGCCACAGAACTGATTGGGCAAGGAACGGTCATGCTCCATGCTGAATTAACGACAGACAGCATGGAACAATTCATTGCTGCCCATCCAAGTCTTTCTGAGGCAATCCATGAAGCCATACTAAGTGCAGTAGGACATGCTGTTCATATTTAAAAAAGGGGAGATGCGGATGAAAGCTGCGTTATGGTATAACCAAAAAGATATTAGAGTCGAAAATATTCCAGAACCTTCGGTTGAAAAAGATCAGGTGAAAATAAAAGTAGCCTATTGCGGGATTTGCGGTTCAGATTTACACGAATATTTGGCTGGTCCTATTTTTGTTCCAGTAGAAGAACCACACCCCATCTCTAAGGACAAGGCTCCAATTGTGATGGGTCATGAATATGCCGGAGAAGTGGTAGCGATTGGGGAAGAGGTCACAGGAATACAAGTAGGTGATCGTGTATGTGTAGAACCGATTTACAGCTGCGGGAAATGTTCTTCCTGCAAGAAAGGTCACTACAATGTTTGTGAACAATTAGGTTTTATTGGCCTGTCAGGCGGTTTGGGCGGTTTTTCAGAATACAGTGTGGTGCCATCAAAGATGATTCACAAAATCCCGGATTATATGTCATGGGAACAAGCTGCACTTGTTGAACCAACAGCTGTTGCCGTTCATGCAGTACGCCAAAGTGAGATGAAGATTGGTGATTCCATCGCCGTGATCGGTACAGGACCCATCGGTTTATTGGTGATTCAAGCTGCTAAAGCAGCGGGAGCGAGCCAAATTATTGCGGTAGAGGTTTCAGCGGAACGACGTGAGATTGCTAAACAGGCTGGAGCCCACATCGTCATTGACCCGATCGAAGTAAATCCAGTTGACGCAATAAAAGAGTATACCAATGGACTCGGGGTGGATGTTGCCTTTGAAGTAGCAGGAATCGAAGCAACCATTCATACAGCGATAGAATCAACAAAATCAGAAGGGAATGTGGTGAACATCAGCATATGGGAAAAGCCCGCCAGCATCCCGGTCAATCATTTTATTTTAACTGAAAGAAAAATGACTAGTATCATCGCTTATCGCAATATTTTTCCGCAGGTTATTCAACTGATCGCCAATGGGCAAATTCAAGCAGCTGAATTGGTGACGAAAAAAATCTCCATTGATCAAATTGTTTCTGAAGGATTTGAGGCATTAACAAAAAATAAGAACCAAATCAAGATACTAGTAGATCCTAAACTATAATTCTTCGATAAAATGATACAGCTACGCGTAGATTGCGCGTAGTTTTTTGAATTTTCTTAATTGTGACCTTTGTTGGATTGAAAGCGTATTCACCATCGTGTATAATTTAAACTGTACTTTAACCTCGTTTTGACAGATTTCTTCTCATACTCCTTTTTTTCTTCGCAAGATTTGTAAACAAGTAATCGATCTCAAACCACTTTCGAAAAATTTTTCTGGGTTAAGGGGAGGGTTAAATGAATACGACTTTTTATTTTGATGTTTGGAAGCGTTTTGTGAAAGAAGGCATTCTGGATTCAGC
>JAUZQA010000223.1 GCA_030705665.1 Bacillota bacterium | reverse complement strand
TTTTGTTATTTTGTCAAGGTAAAAAATATTCTTAAAATAAAAATATAATTTTTGAGATTTAATTATTGAATTGTCTGAAAACAATTTGTATAATAGAAAAAAGCTCAAGGATTTGATTTCAAAATGGAAAAGAATTTAAAAAATCTGCCACAACCATCAAATGAAAATATGGATTCCTTATTTGCTGAAATGGTATTAGACACAGCTCTAATAAATTTTCGTAAAGATAAGATCCGTAGGGAAATCGACCGCTCTTTACAAGAGCGCAATAAGGAAGTTTTCCTTAGATTAACAGCTGAACTTAAAGAAATTTCATAAATAATTATTTGCATATGTGTTCCTTAATAAAAGGAAGCCTTAATTGATACAATTGGCTCCTTTTATTTTTGTGATGATTAACCATAAAAAAAGAGGCTGTCCACTTAGGCAGCCTCTTTCAATTTAGCTGTTGATTTCCGCTTCGGGCACTCGCTTCGTTATTATTCCACTTCTGGGTGAAAAGCGAGGAGAAAAGGAATGAATAAGAGCTAATTATTCCACTTCTGTGTGAAAAGCGAAGAGAAGAGGAATGAATAAGAGTTAATTATTCCACTTCTAAGTGAAAAGCGAAGAGAAAAGGAATGAATAAGAGCCATTACACTTAAAAGAAAATGAAATCGTTTACAAATTTTTCCAAATGTTCATCGATTGTTCAATATTTCACATAGTTTTTTCTGTTTTACATGTTATCATAATTACATCAACATGTGAAGTGTTTCACAATACTAGTTGACTACTGGAGGAATTTCAATGGCAGTTGCAGAAAAGTCTTTAAAGGAAAAGCAAAGTGTAACAGAAATGATCGACAAGTTGGTTGACAATGGACTAAAAGCATTAGATGAATTCCGTAAAAACTTTGATCAGGATATGATCGATGAGATTGTAAAACAAATGGCTTTAGCGGGTCTGGACCAACATATGCCTTTGGCAAAGTTAGCTGTTGAAGAAACAGGACGCGGCGTTTATGAAGATAAAATCATTAAAAATATGTTTGCAACAGAATATGTATACCATAACATCAAGTACGATAAAACCGTTGGGATTATCAATGAAAATGAAATAGAAGGCATGATTGAGATCGCCGAGCCAGTTGGCGTGATTGCAGGGGTAACACCTGTTACGAACCCAACTTCTACAACGATGTTTAAATCGCTTATTTCAATTAAAACAAGAAACCCAATTATTTTTGCTTTCCACCCTTCAGCACAAAAATCAAGCAGTCAAGCAGCAAAGGTACTTCTTGAAGCAGCGATCAAAGCAGGAGCACCAGAAAACTGTATTCAGTGGATTGAAACTCCATCATTAGAGGCAACGCAAGCACTCATGAATCATCCAAAGATTTCTATGATCCTTGCTACAGGTGGATCTGGAATGGTGAAATCAGCTTATAGCTCAGGAAAACCTGCCTTAGGTGTTGGACCAGGAAACGTGCCATGCTATATTGAAAAATCAGCAAATGTTCATCAAGCAGTAAACGACCTTATTCTTTCAAAAACCTTCGATAATGGAATGATTTGTGCATCAGAACAAGCTGTCATTATTGATAAGGATATTTATGCTGATGTTAAGAGAGAATTAACAGCAAATAATTGTTACTTTTTAAATGAAGAAGAAAGACACCTTGTTGAAAAATTAGTGATTAATGAAAAATCATGTGCTGTTAATGCGAATATTGTTGGAATGGCAGCCTATAAAATTGCTGAAATGGCAGGGGTAACTGTTCCTGAGGGAACCAAAATTTTAATCGCAGAATTAAAAGGTGTAGGACCGAAATACCCATTATCAAGGGAAAAGTTAAGCCCAGTTCTTGCCTGCTACAAGGTCAGCGGTCTTGAAGAAGGCCTAAAAAGAGCAGAAGAGATGCTTGAGTTTGGCGGTTTAGGACACTCAGCGGTTATTCACACTACAGATAAAAATGTTATTGAAGCTTTTGGTTTACGAATGAAAGCGGGACGTATTATTGTAAATGCTCCATCTTCCCAAGGCGCAATCGGTGATATTTATAATGCTTATATGCCATCTCTAACACTTGGCTGCGGAACATATGGCGGCAACTCAGTTTCTACAAACGTTGGAGCGATTCACTTGGTAAATATCAAAAAAGTGGCACGAAGGAATGTAAATATGCAATGGTTTAAGGTTCCATCCAAAATGTATTTTGAGAAAAACTCAATCCAATATTTAGCAAAAATGCCGAATATCTCAAAAGCTGTAATTGTTACAGATCCAGGTATGGTGAAGCTGGGGTTTGTAGATAAAGTGCTCTATTATTTAAGAAAGCGCCCAGACTATGTTCACTGTGAAATTTTCTCGGAAGTGGAACCAGATCCATCCATTGAAACGGTGACAAAAGGTGCCGAATTAATGGCGAAGTTCCAGCCGGATGTAATTATTGCCCTTGGCGGCGGCTCAGCAATGGATGCTGCTAAAGGAATGTGGATGTTTTATGAGCATCCAGATGCAGACTTCTTTGGTTTGAAACAAAAATTCTTAGATATCAGAAAACGGATCGTCAAATATCCAAAGCTTGGTGTAAAAGCGCAGCTTGTAGCCATTCCAACAACATCCGGTACAGGTTCAGAGGTCACTTCATTTGCGGTTATTACTGATAAGGAAGCTAACATGAAATATCCGCTTGCTGACTATGAATTAACACCTGATGTGGCAATTATAGATCCGCAATTTGTTATGACGGTTCCTAAGGTCATTACTGCAGATACGGGAATGGATGTCCTGACACATGCAATTGAAGCGTATGTCTCCTGTATGGCAAACGATTTTACCGACGGATTGGCTATGAAAGCCATTCAGCTTGTTTTTGAATACTTGCCAACAGCCTACCGTAATGGCAGTGATGAATTAGCTCGTGAAAAAATGCATAATGCATCAACCATTGCCGGGATGGCATTTGCGAATGCATTCCTTGGCATCAATCACAGCTTGGCACATAAATTAGGATCTGAGTACCATATCGCTCATGGACGAGCTAATACAATCCTATTGCCACATGTAATTCGTTATAATGCAACAAAGCCGAAAAAATTTACTGCATTCCCTAAATACAAGCAATTCATTGCCGATATTCGATATGCAGAGATTGCCAGAATGCTCGGTCTGCCAGCACGCACTACCGAAGAAGGGGTAGAAAGCCTTGTTCAAGCGATCATTAATTTGGCTAAAGAGTTAAACATTCCAATGAGCCTAGAGTCCAATGGTGTTGAAAAGTCTGTATTTGAAAGCACAGTCGACAATTTAGCAGAACGTGCCTTTGAGGATCAATGTACAACAGCGAATCCGAAGCTGCCATTGGTAACTGAACTTGTAGAGATCTATCGTCAAGCATATAAAGGTGTTTAATTAGGCTAAAAGAAATCTGGATGGTGTTATCACCATTCAGATTTTTTTACCCTCCATCCAATTACTTACATTCACATGAAAAAGGGTGCACCTTTGAATAAAAAAACCAAAAAGGACCTTAAAAAGGTCCTTTTGGTATATAAGGAATTAGAAAAATAATGATTTGTACAAGAGGATAAATCTCATGATGTCCATCGACTACTAATGTCGACTACCTCGTGCAAGAAAAATGAGGATTTTGGAGTTTTTTCATAAAATTAAGGACATCTTGATTATGCCCTGTACCGGTATTGGCCCCACCTACGCCAAATACCATGATGGCCACGCGTGCCATCCAACCCAATTATTATTATAATGGAAAGCGCTTACACTATCAATAACTTTTATATTACAGGTTTCGACAGTGGCAATGAATAGAGGAACGGTTAATCAAATTTTTAAAATGATCCATTTGGGAGTATGATAAGTTTGTTAAAGTAAATCTCACAATGGGAGTGGTTAGATGAGAGCAATCGTACACGCCAATCATGCTGGTCTTGATGGATTATCACTTCAAGAAATGCCTGTAGAAGATCCTAAACCAGGCGAAGTGAGGGTAAAACTTAAATCAGCAGGATTAAATCACCGGGATCTATTTGTCATATTAACACGACATAAACCGACAGACCCGCCTTTAATTATTGCTTCCGATGGTGCAGGCGTCATTGATGCTATTGGGGAAGGTGTAACAGGCGTTAAAGTTGGAGATGAAGTAATGATTAACCCTGGTCTTGGCTGGAAGGAAAAAACAGATGCTCCGCCTCCTGGGTTTGAAACCGTTGGACATCCGTTTCATGGGACATTAGCGGAACAAGTCATTGTTCCCGCAGAAAACGTAGTACCTAAACCCGAATACTTAACCTGGAAAGAAGCAGGTGTTTTATCTTTGGCAGCACTAACGGCATATCGGGCGCTCTTTACAAGGGGGCAAATTCGCTCTGGAATGAAAGTGCTGATTCCAGGAATTGGGAGCGGCGTAGCGACGTTTTTACTCCAGTTTGCTAAAGCTGCCGGTGCAGAAGTGTTTGTAACATCACGGTCACGGGAAAAGTTGGCGAAAGCTGAAGAACTGGGTGCTGACAAGGCAATCAATAGTGATGAAGATTGGACAGCTGCACTTAAGGGTGAAAAAATGGATCTTGTCATTGAATGCGTTGGCGCTGCCACGTTTAATAAGTCGTTAGCGCAGCTTCGTCCTGGAGGAACCATTGTCACTTTCGGGGCCTCTGCTGGAGATGTTGTCCAATTGGACCTGCGAAATTTCTTTTATGGACAGTTTAATCTCTTGGGCTCATCCTTAGGAAGCGGGGAAGAGTATAAGGAAATGATCCAGTTTATTGAAACACATAAAATAAAACCGGTTATTGACCAAATGTTTCCTTTGGAACAATTTCAAGAAGCCTTCAGTCGGTTGGAGAAAGCGCAGCAGCTGGGCAAAATTGGATTTATTATTGAGTAACAGTTTGGAACCAAAAAAGAATAATTTGCTTAATTGGCCTCTATCTTTTGATGAGGCTTTTTGCTTTTTTAATTAAATCCTTTTGAATCAGGAGCGTTCACAATTTGTTCTTGAACAAAACATTTGTCATTTTTTTAACTAATTACTTATATTTATAGTAAAGGTAATTCTTTATGCCTGTCTGCTTTTCAGCCAGCCCACAGGAAAGGGGAAGCTATTCATGATTAATTGTGCAGTGATCATACCAGCCCTAAATCCAACAGAAGGACTAATTGATTATGTAAAGACATTAGCAAATGATGTGCAGCAAACGATCGTTGTTAACGATGGCAGTAAAAAAGAACTAACCTATATCTTTGCTGAACTAACCAAAATTTCAAGATGCACGGTTTTAACACATGAGATCAATAAAGGGAAAGGGCGGGCATTAAAAACTGCTTTTCAATATTTTTTGACCTATCATAGTGAGTTAACTGGTGTTATAACAGCTGATGCAGACGGACAGCATTCGATTCCGGATGTATTAAAACTGGCCGAAGAACTCCCTGGCGCGGAAGAAGAAATTATCTTAGGAGTCAGAGATTTTAGCCAATCTCATGTACCTGTCCGCAGCTTTATCGGAAACCGATTAACAAGTTCTCTTTTTCAATTGTTTTATGGCGGCCGCTTAGAAGATACTCAGACTGGTTTAAGGGGAATTCCAAATCAAGTTCTTCCATTGATTCTTGAGCTTAAAGGGGAACGTTATGAATACGAAATGAATATGTTAATTTTTGCAAAGAAAAGAAATCTGCAATTAAAAGAAATTCCGATTCAGACCTTATATTTTGATAATAATGCTGGCTCCCATTATAATTCCATTTTGGATTCGATGAAGGTTTTTGTAAAACTCATTTCCGGCCTCTTAAAATACTCTTTTTCAACTTTAGCTTCTGGCGTCGTAGATATATTGGGCTTCATTTTGCTTACAAGTTTACTATTAGCCGCACTCCCCTTAACATCGCGTTTGTTTTTTGCCACCCTTGTTGCTAGAATTCTTTCTTCTTCCTGTAATTTTTATATGAATCGGAAACTCGTCTTTAGGGGTGAAAATAAACTATCCGAGTCGATTGTTAAGTACTATATTTTATTTAGCGGCCTCATTATTGCTTCGTATCTTTTGGTGCTTTCAGCCAATCTATTAATCAGTGCAAACGTCATTCTTGCAAAAATATGCATCGATACCATCTTAGGAATTCTCAGTTATCAAGTGCAGCTTCATTGGGTTTTTAAAAAACGAAATAAAAAGCTGAATAAACATTTGGCAGGCGAAAGTCATGATATCTAAATTTTATGGCCCATTCTTTAGTATTCTTCAGAAATTTGTTCGAATCATCTATCCCAAGTATACGACACTTGTCCCTGACCATTTCGATGGGCCTGTTGTGTTTGTTTCGCACCATCAAAATCTTTTTGGGCCTTTTGTTATTCTATTGTGGTTTCCCAAAAGTCTGCATGCATGGATGCTTCATGTTTTTCTCGATCGAGAAGCTTGTTTTAAACAATATGTCGATTATACGTTTACCAAAAGATTTGGCTGGAATAAAATGCTTGCAAAAATTTGCGCTCAACCAATATCCTATTTCATTACTACTCTTTTAAACTCTGGAAAAGGAATACCGGTTTACAGAGGTTCCAGAAAAGTTCTTGAAACCTTCCATCTCAGCATAGATGCATTGAACAGGGGAGAAAGCATTGTACTCTTTCCTGATATTCAGTATAGTGATCCTTCTGCAGCCACAACTGAGATGTATGATGGTTTTCTTTATTTAGAAAAGTACTATTTTAAAGCTACAGGGAAACATGTATGTTTTGTCCCGCTTTATGCAAGTAAAAGGAAACATTTAATTATAGCTGAGGAGCAAATTACCTTTAGGGATGGGGAGGATTTTAACAAGGAACGTAAAATAGTCCTTGGAAAAATCCATGACAGTTTAAATGTGTTAGCCAAAAAATGTGGCGATATTTAAATGCCAATTGCCATTGAACATGAAGAAAGCCCGGGGGATACCCCCTCGGGCTCATTTTTTTGCAGCTAATAAGCAGCATTAATGAATGAAGACGTTTTCTTTAAGGTTTTA